>CAZBKX010000211.1:0-12093 GCA_964492535.1 uncultured Rhodoferax sp.
GGCGAGGACAATCAGGTCGGCCCAGCTGAGCTTGTTGCCGTATTTCTTTTTGATCGGCCAAAGCAGGCGGCGGGCCTTGTCCAGGTTCACGTTATCGGGCCAGGAATTCAGCGGCGCAAAGCGCTGGTTACCGGTACCGGCGCCACCCCGGCCGTCCGCGGTGCGGTAGGAGCCAGCCGAGTGCCAGGCCATGCGAATCATCAGGCCACCGTAGTGACCCCAGTCCGCTGGCCACCAGTCCTTGCTATCGGTCATGAAGGCCGTGAGGTCTTGTTTGAGGGCAGCCACATCCAGCTTTTTGACTTCTTCGCGGTAGTTGAAGCCCGCACCCATGGGGTTGGTCTTGGTGTCGTGCTGGTGAAGAATGCCCAGGTTCAGCGCCTTGGGCCACCAGGCCATGTTTGAGTTGCTGACCTGCGTGTTGGCGCCGTGCATCACGGGGCAAGTGCCCGCCGTGTTTTGATTCCTGGGATCCATAGGGTTCTCCGTTCATGGCGTTGTTGTTTGGAGTTCGTCAAGGTGAATCGAGCCGTTCACTTGGGCAACCGAACAGTCAGTTTACAGACGCAGATGGGTTTCAGATGGCATAAATATCAATCAACCCGATAGGTCAAAGGGCCCGCCGGGTAAGCTCGTCAAGAAATTGGACAACAAGACCCCTCATGACAACAGACATCACTCCGTACGAAACCCTGGGCGGCGAGGCTGGCGTACAACGCCTTGTGCACCGCTTTTATGAACTGATGGACGAGCTACCCGAGGCCCATGCGGTGCGCCAGTTGCACCCTGAAAGCCTAGCCGGCAGTGCCCAGAGCCTGTTTGAGTTTCTTTCGGGCTGGTTCGGCGGCCCCTCTCTGTATATCGCCAAGAAAGGCCATCCCCGTTTGCGCATGCGCCACGCACCTTATGCCGTGGGGCCGGTGGTACGGGATGAATGGATGCTGTGCATGACCCAGGCCCTGACCGAGCAGGTGACCGACGCCGCGTTTCGCAACACCCTGATCAACACCTTCGCCCAGATGGCCAACCACTTGATCAACACCAACGACTAATCCGGGACATCAGGCCAAATGGTGGAAAGACAGTCATGAAGAACGTCCCTTTTCAATGCCTGCAACAAGGGCTTGCAATAATTTGGATTAAATATAAGTCGATTCTTAATATCCAATAATCCAAACATGCTCTTTCATGCTTCAGATTCCAAACCGTTGAACAAGGCGCTCTTATATGCAAAAGCCCACCATCCAGTCGTTCTTTGACCCCGCCACCTTCACCGTGACTTACGTGGTGTCCGACCCGGTTCGCAAGCGGGCCGCCATCATTGACAGTGTGCTGGACTACGACCCCAAGTCGGGTCGCACCTCGCACGCCAGTGCCGACCAGGTCGTGGCCTACGTGAAGCAGGCCGACCTCACCGTGGATTGGTTGCTGGAAACCCATGCCCATGCGGACCACCTGTCGGCCGCCCCCTACCTGCAAGCGCAACTGGGGGGAGGCATCGGGATCGGGCAGCACATTCGGGAGGTGCAAGGTGTGTTCAAAAAAGTGTTCAACGCCAAAGACATGAACACCGAAGGCGCCGAGTTTGATCACCTGTTTGAAGACGGGCAGAACTTCAGGATTGGGGATCTGGAGGTGCGCGTGATGCACACCCCTGGCCACACGCCGGCCTGTCTGACCTATGTGGTGGGTGAGGATGCGTTTGTGGGCGACACCTTGTTCATGCCGGACTACGGCACGGCCCGCTGCGACTTTCCGGGTGGTGACGCGGCCACGCTGTACCAGTCCATCCAGAAGGTGCTGGCCCTGCCCCCACAGACCCGGCTGCACCTGTGCCACGACTACCCGCCTGCCGGGCGTGAGGCCGCCTGGGTAACCACGGTGGCAGCGCAGCGTGCCCACAACATCCATGTGCACGATGGCGTGACCGAGGCCGACTTTGTGGCCCTGCGCACTGCCCGCGACAAAACCCTGGCCATGCCGGTGCTGATCTTGCCTGCGGTGCAGGTGAATGCGCGCGCAGGCCACCTGCCGCCGCCCGAAGACAACGGCGTGACCTACCTGAAGATTCCCATCAACGCACTCTGAATGTCCAGGAATGGATGCTTGGATGATGACCGTGGCACTGGGGGCAATCATCGGGCTGGTGCTCGCCCTGACAGGGGCTGGCGGCGGTGTGCTGGCTATCCCCTTGCTGGTTTTTGGTTTGCAATTGCCCGTGCAGCAAGCTGCCCCGGTGGGCTTGGTGGCCGTGGGCTTGGCCTCCGCGCTGGGCGCCGTGCTGGGGCTGCGCCAGGGCATGGTCCGTTACCGTGCGGCGGGGTTGATGGGTGCCGCAGGCATGCTGATGGCTCCCTTGGGCGTACTGCTGGCCCACTACCTGCCCAACCGCCCTCTGCTGGGCGCATTTGCACTGGTCCTGATTTACAGCGCCTGGCGCATCCTGAAGCGCCGGTCACCCCATGAGACCGACCCGGTTGGCGTGCCCTGCCACGTCAGCCCAAGCGATCACCGCCTGACATGGACACGTCCGTGTGCCCAGGCGCTGGCAGGCACCGGTGTGGTGTCCGGCCTGATGAGCGGCTTGCTGGGCGTGGGTGGTGGTTTTGTGATCGTGCCCGCGCTGACGCGCTACACCGATCTGGACGCGCGCAGCATTCAGGTGACTTCGTTGGCCGTGATTGCGCTGGTGTCTGTGAGCGGGGTCACGGCAGCGGCCATGCAGGGCTCGCTGCCCTGGCACATTGCGCAACCCTTTGCGCTGGGTGCGGTGGCGGCCCTGCTGCTGGGGCGGTTGGTGGCGGGCAAGCTGGACGCCAAGCGCCTGCAACAGGCCTTTGCCTGGTTCACCCTGATGGTGGCGGCACTGATGCTCGCCAGGGCGTTTGAGTGGGTGAGGTTCTGAGTTTTTGAGAGCTAGCGCACCAGCGCCACGGCTACCGTGAAGGTCACGAAGGCCGCCGCGGTGGACACCAGAATGATGCGGGCAATGCGCCCGTTGTCTGCGCCAAAACGCTCGGCCAGCAGCGAGACATTGCTGGCACTCGGGAGTGCTGCCACCAGCACCATCACCGTGAAGGCAAAGCGATCCAGCGGCACGCCCAGGCTGATGGCGCCCGCCCCCACCAACAGCACCAGCAGCGGGTGCAAAAACAGCTTGAGCGCCGCCATGGGCACATAGTCGCGCATGAGCATGGGCGCATGGCTGAGCAGGGCGGCCAGCATCTGGGAGCGCGCCAGCACGGCGCCGATGGTGAACAGGGCCACAGGGGAGGCCGAATCCGCCAGCAGCCCCACGGTCTTGGCCACAGGCGCTGGCAACTCCAGGCTCACGGCAGAGGCCACGCCACCCAGCAAAATAGCCCAGGGCATGGGGTTGGCCACCACGCCCTTGAGCGCATTTTTGACCGCCTTGCTGGCGCCATGCTCGTCCGCCCCGTCCAGGCGCGACAGCGCAATGCACAACGAGGTGGTGATCACCATGTCCACCACAATGGTCACGATGATCGGCCCTGCGGCCTGCGCGCCGAGCAACGCCACCAGCAGCGGCACGCCCATGAACCCCGTGTTGGGAAAAGCCGCCACCAGCGCGCCAAAGGAGGCGTCGTTCCAGCCGATGCGCCGGTTCAGGCTGATGGCCACCGCAAACCCCACCATAACCAGCGCGCACAACAGCCAAGTAAAAAACACGCTGGCATCCAGCAACTGCGCAATCGGCGTGGACGCCCCAAAGCGGTACAGCATGCAGGGCAGCGCAAAAAACAGCACAAAGCTGTTCAGGCCCGGAATGGCCTCCAGCGGCAACATGCGTCGGCGAGCGGCGATGTAACCACACAGGACCAAGGCAAAAAAGGGGAAAGTAATGAAGAAGATGTGCAGCACGGCGTGGATTGTCAGGGTTTTCAAAAGAAGCTTGCGTCCCCGCCCATACAGCGCAAACAAGGCCGCAGCCCAAAGCGAACTGGCAAGAGCCGGCACAGCTCCTGATTAAATAGCACAACAGGCAAACAGAACGTCGGCCAGAGCACACTTTTGATCATAAATGACCAAGGCGGCACAATGCGACATGCTCCAAGCCCGCCCCAGCGTCATCGGCCACTTCCGCCCCCGCATCACCCTGCAGACCCTGGACCGCGGCCAGGGGCTGCTGGGCCTCAAGCCCCAGGGCAAGCTGGGCCCCCGGGGAGACAGTGTGACGGTGGCCCAGTTCGACTGGACTTACCAGACCGATGCGGGCGATCGCTGGCACACGCCCGCCCCCACCTCCATTCTGAACAAGCGGCCAGCACCTGTTCAGGAGTGGCCCGGCACCGGTGGCGCGCTGATCTCCATGCAACGCGACCTGGCGGCCGAGGCTGACGCCATGGACCTGGTCTGGGACATGGGGTTTGTGCCACTGGAAAAAAGCACCTTTCAGTGGCGCAGCCCGGAGCTCAGCCCTGCATTGGGCACCGTGTGGACGCTGCCACAAGAAGAGTTCTTTGGCGACTTCTGGGCCGAACACATCCCGAAACTGCAGGCAAAAAGCTGGTCGGTGGTGGTGCAACCCGGCTTTGCCCATGAGAGCGTGGCCGTGGAGCGTTGGCGGCTGGTGGTGAGCCCGGACACCGGCGAGGTGCTGGGTAAGGAACTGAATAGTCCGCTGATCAAACCCGAGCGGGCTGTGGAGAAGCTGCACCTGCCCGCGCGCGCGGGGGCCTGGCTGCTGAGCCTGGGCATCGACATCGACGGCCAGACGCTGGACCTGGCCCCGATGCTGGCCGATCTGCTGCGCCGCGACGCCCGCTGGCTCAACGCGGCGAAGATCGCCGCTATCGACGACCTGACGACGGTGTCCCTGCGCGCGCCCGGTGGCAAGCGCATCGACGCGCCGGCCGCCCCACTCAAAGCCATTGTCAGCGCGATGCTGGACCTGCTGACCGACCCGAACCGACCCCAAAACCAGGGGGCGCTGCGCCTGGGTGCCTGGGAAGCCCGCCGACTCGATGCCCTGCGCGCCAGCCTGCTGGACACCCACCGCGTGGGGCCGCACAACGCCTGGCAACTGGAGGGTGACCTGGGCCTGGCTACGCTGGCCCAACGCCTGAAATCCCTGGGCGCGCCACAAGCCGTGGCTGCGCCCGAAGGCCTGCAGGTGCAGCTGCGCCCCTACCAACTCGAAGGCGTGGCCTGGCTGCAATACCTGCGCATGCACAGCCTGGGCGGGATCCTGGCGGATGACATGGGCCTGGGCAAAACTGCGCAAGCGCTGGCCCATGTGCTGATTGAAAAACACGCCGGGCGCCTTGACTTGCCCGTGCTGGTGGTGCTGCCGACCTCCCTGATCTTTAATTGGCAGTTGGAGGCGCAACGCATGGCTCCGGGCCTACGCCTGCTGACCCTGCAGGGGCCGCAGCGCGAGGCCCTGTTTGCCCAGGTGCCCCGCCACGACCTGGTGCTGACCACTTACCCGCTCTTGTGGCGCGACCTGGATGCACTGGCCGCACAGCGCTTTCATCTGGTGATCCTGGACGAAGCGCAGATGGTCAAAAATGCCGGCAGCCGCAGCGCCCGCGCCCTGCGTCGCCTGCACACCCGGCACAGCCTGTGCCTGACCGGCACGCCCATGGAAAACCATCTGGGCGAGCTGTGGGCCCAGTTTGACTGGCTGATGCCCGGCTTTCTGGGCGATGCGCGCCAGTTTGCTGTGCGCTGGCGCAAGCCCATTGAGGACAACGGCGAAACCCTGCGCGCGGCCCTGCTGGCCCAGCGCGTGCGCCCCTTCATCTTGCGCCGGCGCAAGCAGGACGTGGCCAGCGAACTGCCCCCGCGCACCGAGGTCATCCAGCGTGTGCAGTTGCAAGGCCAGCAGCGCGAGCTGTACGAGAGCGTGCGGGTGGCCGCCGATGTGCAGGTGCGCCGCGTGCTCCAGCGCCAGAGCTTCAAAGGCGCGCAAATCACCATTCTGGATGCACTGCTCAAGCTGCGCCAGGTGTGCTGCGACCCGCATCTGATCAAGGGCAACCAGCCTTTGCCCGGTATGGAACGTGCCAAGCTGGAGCTGCTGGCCGACTTGCTGCCGGCGCTGGTCATTGAGGGCCGCCGCGTGCTGGTGTTCTCGCAGTTCACCGAACTGCTGGAGCTGATTGCAGAGCAGCTGCAAGCCCTGAAACTGCCCTTTCTGAGCCTGACCGGCAAGACCCCGCCCCCCGCGCGCGCCAGCGTGGTGCAGCGTTTTCAGGCGCATGAGGTCCCCGTGCTGTTAATCAGCCTGAAAGCCGGTGGCCTCGGCCTGAACCTGACCGCCGCCGACACCGTCATCCACATGGACCCCTGGTGGAACCCCGCCGTGGAGGAGCAAGCCACCGCGCGCGCCCACCGCATCGGCCAGGACCAGCCGGTGTTTGTGTACAAACTGGTGGTGCAGGGCAGCATTGAGGAGCGCATGCTGGAGTTGCAGGCGCGCAAACTGGCGCTGAGCAGCAGCGTGCTGGGCCACGACGACGCGGGCGCCTCAAAGTTCGACGCGGCGGATCTGGCAGCACTTTTAGCGCCTTTGGGGACTCCGGCCGGCGTATCCATTGCCTCTAATGCTATTAAATATTTAAAACCAGCGTGATCACACCATGACTCTCTTGATTATTGATGCGCTGAACATCATCAGGCGCATTCACGAAGCGCTCCTTGTGCCGGACAGTGACGACAAGGTGGCCAACACCCTCGCCTCCAGCCTGGCCTCCTTCAAACGCGCTCTCAAAACGCACCATCCGACCCACGCGGTGGCGGTGTTTGACCATGGGGGCCGTACCTGGAAGCACGACCTGTATGCGTCCTACCAGGCCCACCGCAAACCCATGCCGCAGCCCCTGCGGGAGGCCCTGCCGGCCATCCAGCTTGGCTTGCAGAACCTGGGCTTGCACTCGATTGCCATTGAGGGCATCGAGGCGGATGACGCCATTGCCACGCTGGCTGAAAAATGGTGCGCTGCCAGCTCCCAGCGGGTCATCATTGTGTCCACCGACAAAGACTTCTTGCAGCTGCTCAACGACCAAGTGTGCATCTACGACCACTTCAAAAGCACCTGGCGTGACGAGGCATATGTGCTGGAGAAATTCGGTGTCAAACCCTCGCAGATGGGCGACCTGCTGGCCCTCATGGGTGATGCCGTGGACGGCATACCGGGTGTGCCCAAGGTGGGTAGCAAAACCGCCGCCGGCCTGCTTCGCATCCACGGCCATCTCGACCGGGTGATCTCCAACGCCGACAAGGTGGAGGGGCAAGTGGGCGCCCATTTGCGCCACGGCATCGAGATGCTGCGGCTTTCCCGCAAGCTGGTGTCCTTCAAGACCGATGTGCCGCTGGGGCTGACCTGGCGGATGATTTCGATGCAGCAACGGCCCAGTTAGCCGAGCAAAGTCAAGTCAATCCAACTCGATATCAGCACACCCAAGAAGCCTCGCCCCTCTGTATCATTCACGGCTTCGCCTACGCTACTTCGGGACCCGCGCCCGCCACCTCCATGTCACCCCCCTCCAACGGCCTCAACCTGGCCCAACAAGAAGCCGTCAACTTCATGCACGGGCCCTGCCTGGTGCTGGCCGGCGCCGGCTCGGGCAAAACGCGCGTGATCACGCACAAGATTGGTCGCCTGATCCAGGCCGGACTGGAACCCAAACGCATTGCCGCCATCACCTTCACCAACAAGGCCGCCGCCGAGATGCGTGAGCGGGCGCAGGGCTTGATTGGCCGCCCCGCCAGAGATGTGGTGATCTGCACGTTTCATGCCTTGGGCGTGCGCATGCTGCGCCAGGATGGCGAGGTACTGGGCCTGAAACCGAATTTTTCGATTCTCGACACCGACGACATCACCAGCATCCTGAAAGATGCTGGCGGCTCGGTAGACGTGGCCACGGCGCGTTCGTGGCAATGGGTCATCAGCGGCTGGAAAGGCGAGGGCTTGAACGCCGAGCAGGCCGGGCTGCTGGCCAAAGACGACAACGAACGCCTCATTGCCCGCGTGATGGGGCACTATGAGGAGCGCCTCACCGCCTACCAGAGCGTGGACTTTGACGATCTGATCACCCTGCCCCTGAAACTGCTGCGCGACCATGAGGCGGTGCGCGAGCGCTGGCAAAAGCAAATGGGCCATGTGCTGGTGGATGAATACCAGGACACCAACGCCACCCAATACGAGGTCCTGAAACTGCTGGTGGGCGGCAACGACCCCAGTGGGGCCCGCTTCACGGCAGTGGGTGATGACGACCAGTCCATTTACGGCTGGCGCGGGGCCACGCTGGACAATTTGCGCAAGCTGCCGGTGGACTTTCCCTCGCTCAAGGTCATCAAGCTGGAGCAAAACTACCGGTCGACTTCCGCCATTTTGCGGGCAGCCAACAACGTGATTGGACCCAACCCCAAGCTGTTTCCCAAGAACCTGTGGAGTGACCTGGGCGAAGGCGAACCGGTGCGGGTGGTGGACGCCGACAGCGAGGAGCATGAGGCCGAGCGCACCGTAGCGCGCATCCAGAGCCTGCGCGCCAGCGGCCTCCCCCATGGCGGGCCGCAGTACCAGGAGTTCCGGCACTTTGCCATTTTGTACCGTGCCAACCACCAGGCCAAGACGTTTGAGAAAGCGCTGCGCAAGGCGCAGATTCCGTACAAGGTGTCTGGGGGAACGAGCTTTTTTGACCGGGCCGAGATCAAGGACCTGTGCGGCTGGTTCCGGCTGTGGATCAACAACAACGACGACCCGGCGTTTTTGCGGGCGGTGACCACGCCCAAGCGCGGCATAGGCCACCAGACCCTGGCACAACTGGGCGGGTTTGCCAGCCAATACAAGGTGAGTTTGTTCGAAGCGCTGTTTTCATCCTCACTGGCCAGCGTGCTCAGCACCAAGGCGGTGGGCAGCCTGCACGAGTTTGGCCGCTATGTGAATGATCTGGAGTTTCGGGCCCGACGCACGATGGGAGCCGAAGACGCGCGCGCCTTCCTGATGGAGTGGCTCAAGGAAATTGACTACGAAAAGCACCTGTACGACGGCGAAGACAGCGAGAAGGTGGCGGGCGCCCGCTGGACCAATGTGCTGGATTTTTGCGACTGGATGTCGGCCCGCTGTGGCGGCCAGATCGACGATGCCGCCGGGGTATCGACCAGCAAAGAGGTTAAATCACTGCTCGAAGTCGCGCAAACCGTGTCACTCCTGTCCACCATCAGCGAGCGCGAAAAAGACATGGACGTGGTAACTTTGTCGACCCTGCACGCCTCCAAGGGCCTGGAGTGGCCGCATGTGATGCTGGTGGGCGTGACCGAGGGCATGCTGCCCTTCAAGCTGCGCGACAGCGGCGAGGGTGCCGCCGGCCTGGGTGGCTCGGAACAGGCGCACGAGGCGGCCAATGAAGCCACGCTGACCCACATGCAGGAGGAGCGCCGCCTCATGTATGTGGGCATCACCCGCGCCCAGCGCAGCCTGGCGGTGAGCTGGACACGCAAGCGCAAAAAAGGCCGTGAAATGGTGGCTGCCGTGCCCAGCCGTTTCATCGCCGAGATGGGGCTGGACCAGGCCACCACCCGTGAGGACCCACGCGAGAAACTCAGGGCCCTGCGCGCCGAATTCGCCAAAAAGGCCCAGGACAAGGCGACAACCCAGACCACGGGCCGCACCCACTAAACCCCTGTGCACCTCGATAACGGGTAACCTCGAGGCCATGAAACCCTCAATCGCTACGCTTTTAATAGCTATCGTGTCAATCAATACGCCTGCCAGAGCCCAAATTGATTCGAATTCAGCCCCAAAAGGGGCCGCACTGGCCATTCCCACAGAAACTGCCTGGCAGCAATGCCTGGCACTGACCAACGACGCCACAGCCAGGCTGAGCTGCTTTGACCGCTGGGCGACCCTCCAGTCTGTACCCATCGCACCCGCCGTCCCGGTTGGCATCCCGGCGGTCCTGGCCAGCACCTCGGCCACCGTACCCACCCAGGCAGAAACCGGGGCGGCTGCGCCACCCGCGCTGATGGTTTACGACTGCACCAGCGACCGGTACTCGGAGCTTTCCCGCTTCTGGGAGTTGGAGGCGGGCACCGACTGCGGCACCTTCAACATGCGGGGCTACCACCCCATCAGCCTGTCATGGATTGCGTCGAACGGCGCAAATGGCGCCAGCACGGCGACAGCGACCTCCGCCGAGCCCTATGGCGACAACGAAGCCCGTATCCAGCTGTCGGTGCGCACCAAGATCGCCCAGGGCATCCTGACAGGCGGGCGTGAGCAGCTGCGTGACTCCCTGTGGTTTGGCTACAGCCAGCAGTCGTACTGGCAACTGTTCAATGGCGGCCTTTCGCGCCCGTTTCGCAGCACCGACCATGAGCCCGAGGTCACCTACATCTACCCCACCCGGGCCCAGCTGCCAATGGGCTGGCAGTTGCGCTACACCGGCATCAGCGCAGTCCACCAGTCCAACGGCCAATCTCAACCCTTGTCGCGCAGCTGGAACCGCACGGTACTGATGGCCGGGTTTGAGAAAGGCAATGACTACACGCTCCAGGCCAAGTTCTGGAAGCGCATGAAAGAAGACCCCGCCAACGATGACAACCCTGGCATCGAGGACCTGATTGGCCGCGCGGAGTTTTCCGGCTCCTGGAATGTGGACAAAGACAACACGCTGGGCCTCACGCTGCGCCATGCCCTGCGGTCTGATGCCAACGGCTCGGTGCGCATGGACTGGTACCGCACGCTGGGCAATGGCGGCCAGCCCGGCGGCAAGAGCGGCCTGCGCTTTCATACCCGGCTCTTTGCCGGCTACGGCGATTCACTCATTGACTACAACCGCCGGCGCACCGTGCTGAGCGTGGGCCTGAGCCTGGTTGACTGGTAGCGCCACACGGTTTGACTGGCGTCACGGTCCTGGCGCACAAGCCCCTGTAGGGTTGAATCTTTGGAGACGCCACATGACCACCACTAAAACCCTCGCCCCCGGCTCGCTGTACCTCGCCGACACCCATGAGGTGAGCAACCTCTCACGCGAGCTGTGTGACTACAACATGTACACCGCAGACACCGCATTGAGCGAGGCGGTACAGCGCGAAGGCGCACAGTGGGCCCAACCCGAGCTCACTGCGTTTGGCCAGCTCACCGGCTCGGCCGACTACCTGGAGCTGGGTCATCTGGCCAACAAGTTCCAGCCAGAGTTTGACACCCACGACCGCTTTGGCAACCGCACGGATCTGGTGAAGTTTCACCCCAGCTACCACCAGCTCATGAAAACGTCCATTGAGCACGGCCTGCATGCCTCACCCTGGACCGCGCCCGGCCCTGGCGCCCATGTGGCGCGGGCTGCCAAGGTTTACCTTCATACCCAGGTGGAAGCGGGGCACACCTGCCCCATCACTATGACCTTTGCAGCCGTGCCCACACTGCGCCTGCAACCCGAACTGGCTCGCTTGTGGGAACCCAAAATCACGGCGCGCCTGTACGACCCGCGCAATGTGCCCGACGCGCAAAAACAAGGCGTGACGATTGGCATGGCCATGACTGAAAAACAGGGCGGCTCGGACGTGCGCGCCAACAGCACGCGGGCTTTCCCCGTGGGCAGCGGCGGCCCCGGTCAAGCCTATGAGCTGGTGGGCCACAAGTATTTTGTGTCAGCGCCCATGTGCGATGCCTTCCTGGTGCTGGCGCAGGCACCGGGCGGCCTGTCGTGCTTTTTGATGCCGCGCTGGCGCCCGGACGGCAGCAAGAACCCGATGCAAGTGCCGCGGCTCAAGAAAAAAATGGGGAATGCCTCCAATGCCTCAAGCGAAACCGAGCTGCGAGGTGCTACCGCCTGGCTGGTGGGCGAAGAGGGGCGCGGCGTGCGCAACATCATCGAGATGGTCAGCATGACCCGCTTTGACTGCATGATCGGATCGAGTGCCGGCATGCGCATGGCCACCTCCCAGGCGCTGCACCACTGCTCGGTTCGCTCAGCCTTTGGCAAGGTACTCAACCAGCAGCCCCTCATGCAAAACGTGCTGGCCGACCTGGCGCTGGAGAGTGAAGCCGCCATGACACTGACGATGCGCATGGCCCGAGCCATGGACAACCGGGCGAACACGCAGGAAGACCTGTTGGTGCGC
>CAZBKX010000212.1:0-2488 GCA_964492535.1 uncultured Rhodoferax sp.
GGCGCCCTCGACGGCTTTTACGAGTGCTGTCTGCTCAAATTTTTCTTCACCCATTGGGTGATCCTCCAAAATGCTCTGTAGCCCGCATCAGGCCTCAGTTTTTGGGGATTTTAAGAGGGTCAACTGAGGAAAATAGGATCATGGTGCACATTCCCTACCGTGGCAGCGCACCCGCCTTCACCGACTTGATGGGCGGGCAGGTGCAGTTCATGGCAGAGTCCATTCCGCAGGCGGCCGCCCACCACAAACAAGGCAAAGTGCGCGCCCTGGCCGTGACCAGCAAGGAGCGCAACTCCGCCCTGCCCGACATACCCACGGCGATCGAGTCCGGTCTCAAGGGCTTTGAGGTGGTCGGTTTTTATGGATTTTTGGCTCCGGCCGGCACGCCCAAGGAGGTTGTGGTGCGGCTCTCTGACGCGTTAAAACAGGTGTTAACCAACCCCGAGGTGCGCAACCGCATGATCAGCCAGGGCGCTGACCCCGCCTTTCTTGACAGTGACGACTTCGGGAGTTTTTTGGCCGCCGAGACGCCCCGCTGGGCTGCTGCGGTCAAGGCCTCCGGCGCCAAGATGGATTGAACCCCTTTGGGCCTGGCACAGGTAAAAGGGCCAACACGGCGACGCTATTTAATTTGAATGTATAAACCATTAAATACGCCGGCTAGCAACGATATTTCCATATATTTCGAGCCAAGCGGGTGTGTGGAGTCAGGGTGCGGCCTGAATCGCCGTCACCACATAGCGACCCTGCTCGCTGACCCGCTGACCCGCTGACCCGCTGAAAGCGAATTTTTTCACCTACCTTTAAGGTCTCCATCAAGGCCCTGTCCTTCACCTGAAACACCATGGTAATGCCCGGCAAGTCCAGGTGCTTGATCGGGCCGTGTGGGAGGGTGAGCTTGCCCGCGCCCTTGTCAATTTTGCGGACTTCGCCGTCGCTCAGATCCGGCGCCTGTGCCTGAAGCGCACCGACCAGCGCCAAGCCGCCCAGCAGCACCAGTTGAATTGCAAATTTTTTCATTGGGAAACTTCTTTTTCAGTGGCCTTCGTGACCGGTTTTGCCCAGTGGCTTGCGGACCTGGACTTCGATATTTTTAGCCGGCATGTTTTGCGTCGCCATCATGGGCGCGCCGGCGGACTGGCTGCGCGCAGGCTCGGCCAGCGCGCCCGTCCAGTCATACGCCACGGTACCTTCGGGGTGCTTGAACCAACCCGGATCTTTGTAGTCGCCCGGCTTTTGATCCAGGCGCACCTTCACCACGGCGAACATGCCGCCCCTCCCCACAAAGTCAAAAAGGCCCCTGGCCGGTCATCATCGGCACTGAGTTGCAATTGGGCCCGCGCGATACTGCGACGCGCCACGCCCTGGCGCTGGGGCAAAGTCAGCAGGTCGAGCAATCCAAAGCTCAGCAACCGACCAAGCTCCAGCTCGTCGCCCGCAACCATGCGGTCAAAAGACAAAAACGGGCCGCATAGCCCCAATTCGGCGCCCACATCGCTTGCAGAGCCGGGCTGTTGGAAAGTGCGAGCTGCACCGCGTTGACCTGACTGACCAGCCCCAGCAGCCACTGCCTAGCTGGCCTCTTTGGCGTCGGCGCGCCACCCGCCAATTTGCGCCACCGCGCGGTTGGCGTCAGCCCTTGAGCCAACCGCTTGCTCGCTGCAGGGCCTGGAATGGACATGGAGTTCCTGAAAAAGCACGTTGAACTGATGGTGTAGCCCAAAGCCCTTAGAAGACGCGTTGAACGCTGCGCCATGTATTTGCCACGCCGGACAAGGTCCAGCATGAGCTCAGGTGCGGCGGCTCAAACCCTGGTTTGGGACGGTCTGTCCAACCCACCCAAGGTCGGCGAGCGATGGTGAAAAGTAAGCTCAGGAAAGTGTGTGCTGCTGCGCGAAGGCAAAACATGCGCGCCTGCATTCATGGCAACTGCAGCGCAGGCAGGACAACAAGGCCCACTCGAAGGCATTCAGGCTCAGGGCCTGCGGGTGCCGCTGTGGCATCACCCGCCCCCGACGAGGCGGCCCCGTCAGAGGACCGCGCCAGAGCAAACGAAACACCTCCAAACTAAAACATGTTTTCAGGGAACTCGCGCTTTAGCCATCCTGGCCAGACACCCTGGTCATCCGCTTTCGTCCGGGCACCGGCCCACCGTCAACCGGATGCATCCGGGGCATTCAGTTGACGACACCCCTCACAATTCGCTCCTTCTGCATTTAACGACGAGGTGCTCCACGTGTTCCCAAAGCCGCATCAGCCAAGCCTTCAAGAAACGCCACCAGGCGAACAAGCCAACGATGCCATCACCGATGTCGCGGGCATTGAGGTGGGCCACTACACCGACTCACGCCGCCCCACGGGCTGCACGGTGATCATCACCCGTGAAGGTGCTGTGGCCGGCGTCGATGTAAGGGGCGCTGCACCCGGCACGCGCGAGACAGACCTGTTGCACCCCTCCAACTTGGTTGACCGCGTGCACGCCATCTTG
>CAZBKX010000213.1:0-4601 GCA_964492535.1 uncultured Rhodoferax sp.
CCACCAGCAATGACGGTTTTGCCATGGTGAACCTGAAAGCCGGCTACCAATGGACCAAGATGACGCGCGTGAACCTTGCCGTCAACAACCTGCTGGACCGCCAGGCCTACACCTTTGCCCGCCTGCCAGGGCGTAATGCCACAGCCGAGTTGGTGCTCTCTTTTTAAGACAGGCCATGAACAACGTGCTCACTCAGACATGGCGCCAGCGGCTGGGACAAGCGCCGGCAGCGGCAATCCGGTTTGTGGCCTTGCTGGCCTTCTGCCCGTGGCTGGCACAAGCGCAAACCGTGGTGGTGATTCCCGGCGACCAGGCCATGCAAGCGATGGTCCTGGCGGTGCAAACCGTGCAGCGCGAGCCCGCTTTGAGTGGGCTGAAGTTTCAGGTTCTGCCACAGTCCCTGCCCGGGGAGTCCGATCTCAAAGCGCTCGCGGGCGCCGATCTGGTCATTGCAAGGCATATGGTGGGCGCCCCGGCCGGGCGCATGGCAGGCACGTTTCAGGCCTTGGCCCAACGCGGGGTCAAGGCCTATGGCGCAGGCTCGAACCAGGGTGTCTCGGACAAGCTGCGTTTGACCGACGACGCCACCCTGACCCGCTACATGGAGGCTGCCGGTGCGCAGAATCTGGCCAACATGATTCGCTTTGTTGCCCACCGGGATTTCGGCCTGCCGGTGACAGCCGAAGCGCCCAAGGAGCTACCCCAGTCCGCCTTGTGGGACCACCGCAGCGGGCGACTCTTTGAGCGCTTTGAGGACTACGCCAGCGCCTACCTGAGCCAGCGCACAGGGTCGGCCAGGCAGCCGTGGGTGGGTTTGGTCATTAACCGGGGGCAGGCCATTGGCGGCTCGGATGAGTCGGTCAAAGCCGTTGCCCTGGCGCTGGAGCAACGCGGGTTCAATGTGGCTACGGCCTTTGGTTTTCCGTCGACGGTGCCGGTTGAGCGTTTTTTGGTAGATGACGCTGGCCGGGCACGGGTGCAGGCGGTGGTGGCCATGAGCATGAAAATCGGCAACGTGCCTGACAAGATCGCCCCAGTCCTGCAGCGCCTGGACGTGCCGCTGGTCAACGCCATCACGCTGTTCAGGGCAAGCCAGAAAGAATGGGAAGACTCCCCCATCGGGCTCGACCTCAGCGAGCGCTCATGGCAGATCTCGGGGCCGGAGTTTGCCGGCATCATTGCGCCCACGGTAGTAGCCACCAAAGAACGCCGCCGCGATGCGGCCACCGGGTTGGACTACATCGCCGAGGTGCCGGTGCCCGAGCGGGTCGCCCGCGTGGCTGACCGCGTGGCCGGGCTGGTGGCGCTGCGGGTGACTCCACCCGCCGAGAAGCGCGTGGCGGTGATCTACTACAACTCACCGCCCGGCAAAGAAAATATCGGGGCTTCTTACCTGAATGTGCTGCCTCGCTCCCTGTGGCAAATATTGCAGCGGCTGGAGACTGAAGGCTATGACACCCGGGGCCGGCCCGACAGTGAAACGGCATTGTTTGACCGACTGCGCGAGCACGGCGGCAACATTGGCAGCTGGGCTCCGGGAGCGCTGGAGAAACTTGTGGCCAGTGGCAATGTGGTCATGCTGCCGGTGGCCGAGTACCAGAAGTGGTTCGACCAACTACCGGCCAAATTGCGCGACCCCATGGTCAAGGCCTGGGGGCCGCCCGAAGACTTCAAGGTCATGGTCTGGCGTAACCCGCGTGGCGTGAAGCACTTTGTGTTCCCGGCCCAACGCTTTGGCAAGCTGCTGTACGCCCCCCAACCCGCACGCGGCTGGGGTGAGGTCAAAAAGGAGTACCACGATGTCCAGCTGCCGCCGCACCACCAGTATCTGGCGTTCTACCTGTGGCTCCAAAAAAGTGAACAGACCCACGCCATGGTGCACGTCGGCACCCACGCCACCCATGAGTGGCTATCGGGCAAAGAGGTGGGGTTCACCCAGGCGGACCCCAGCGAGGTGATGGTGGGTGCGGTGCCCCAGGTGTACCCCTACATTGTGGATGTGGTGGGCGAAGGCCTGCAGGCCAAGCGCCGGGGCATGGCCACCCTCATCTCTCACATGACCCCGCCGTTTGACCAGGCCGGACTGAACCCTGACCTGGTTGCGCTGCGCGGCCTGCTTGATGACTACACCGTGGCGCTGCAAAAAAGCGAATCAGCCGCGCAGGCCACCCTCACCGACATCAATGGCCGGGCCAGCAAAATGGGACTCCTGAAAGATCTGGGCCTGTCAACGGTCAAGGACGCCGAGGGGGTGGAGGCCCTTCAGCACTACCTGGAAGAAGTGGGCCAGACGCAAAGCCCCATGGGCTTGCACACCTTTGGCGTGGCACCGTCCGAACGCTTGCGCCAAGCGACCGCCCGGGCAGTGGTGGCCCGCCAGGGCCCCCTGAGTGAGGCAGAGCGTGCGCAACGCGAAGCCGCCTTCGCCCAGTTGATGCAGGACAGCGCGCGCGCGGAACTTGACGCCTTTGTGGCGGCCCTGGCCGGGCGGTATGTCATGCCCGGGCCCGGCGGCGACCCCTTGCGCAACCCTGCTTCGTTGCCCACAGGGCGCAATTTCTATGGCTTTGACCCCGCACGCCTGCCCACCCCCGGCGTGTATGCGCAAGGTGCCGAGCTGGCCACCACGCTGGTGCGTGACTACCGCAAGAAGCACGGCGTGGCGCCAGACCGTTTGTTGTTCAACCTGTGGTCGGGGGAGACCATGCGCCATGAAGGCGTGATGGAATCACAAATTCTGGCGCTGCTGGGCGTGCGCCCGGTTTGGGATCGCATGGGACGGGTGGTGGACCTGGAACTCATTTCCCGCGCTCAGCTGGGGCGGGCCCGGGTCGACGTCACCGTCACCCCTTCCGGCCTGTACCGCGATTCACTGCCCACCCTCATGCTGATGCTGGACCGGGCTGTGACCTTGGCAAAAGACCAGCCGGAGGCTGACAACGTGATCCGCACCAACGTGGCACTGGCCCAAAAGGCACTGGAGACGCGTGGCGTTGCACCTGACCTGGCGCAGCGCATGGCGGCTGTGCGTCTGTTCACACAACCCGCTGGCGCTTATGGCACAGGGCTGGACACCATGATCATGGCCGGCAACACCTGGAACAACGAAAGCGAGGTAGCCGAGGTGTATTTCAGGCGCATGGGGCACTTGTTTGGCCAGGGATTTTGGGGCGAGGCACCGCAAGCTGCTGCGGGCGGCGATGGGGCGAGCCTGGCTGTTGACGTGTTCAAACTGGCCCTCAAGGACGTGAAGGCCGTGCTGCACTCACGCGCCAGCAACCTCTACGGCACGCTGGACAACGACGATGTATTTCAATACCTCGGTGGCGCAGCCTTGGCGGTTCGCCAGGTCAATGGCGCCAGCCCCGAGACCTTGCTGGTGAATCTCGCCGACCCCGTCAAAGCCCGAACCGAAAGCCTGGACCAGTACATGGGCCGTGAGATGCGTGCGCGCTACCTCAACCCGGTCTGGATCAAGGCCATGCTTGGTGAAGGCTATGCCGGCGCCCGGGCCGTGATGCAAGTCACCGACAACTTGTGGGGCTGGCAAGTGACCGTACCCGAAGCGGTGGACAGTGCCAAATGGCAGGAGATGTTTGAAACCTATGTGCAAGACAAGCACCAGCTCGACATCAAACAAAAGTTCCGCGACGCCAAGAACATGCTCGCCTTTCAGGCCATGGTGGACCGCATGCTGGTGGCAGTGAACAAGGGCTATTGGAAAGCGGATGCAGCCACGATCGCCGCCCTGGAGACGGCCAACCTGGCTGCGATCAGGGAAGCGGGTGTGGCCTGCCACGCAGACAACTGCAGCAGCGACAAAATCACCCAGCTGGCACGCGACCAGGACCGCCAGGCCATGCGCGACGCCAGCACGGGCTTTGGTCTGGATGCCCCGGGTGCCGCGAGACCCGCGCCCAGCCGTCAGGCTGCCGCTGAACCACGCCTGCCCGCTGCAACACCCCCGCCCTCCCCTGCGCCAGACATTGTGCGAGGCCAGGAAATGCGCGAGACCAAAAAGGTGGCCCACATGGAACAACTGGTCTGGTCCTACGCTTTGCTGATCGGCCTGGTGGTGCTGGGCGGCATGGGCTTTCAGGCCTGGCGCACGCGGCGCGAATTGCGCGCCTGAAGAGACTGACGCGGACCGCCACTTTTTGAACCCACCCTTTTTGACTACGAGAAAAATATGAACGGCATTGAGAGTTTTTTGTACGAAATATCCAAGTTTTTTCTGGCACCGGTGCTCGTGCTGCTGTGCGCCATGTTTGTGTATGCGCTGTTTTGCCTGGGCATGCTGCTCTTTGACCAGGGGCTGCGCTTGGCGCGTGGCCGCAAGCGCCAACCGATTGCCCGGTTTCTGCGCTCACGGCCCCTGGCCAGTCAGGAAGACCTGGAGCTGGAGGTGCTGAAACAGATCGAACTCCAACGCATCGTCAGCCGAATTGCCCCCATGTTGGGCTTGGTCGCCACCATGATCCCTATGGGTCCGGCGTTGATTGCGGTGTCGGCCGGCAACGCACAAGGCATGGCCGAGAGCCTGGTGGTGGCGTTCTCCGCGGTCATCGTGGCCTTGCTGGCGGCCGCCATGACTTATGTGG
>CAZBKX010000214.1:0-2852 GCA_964492535.1 uncultured Rhodoferax sp.
TACCTTTGTGGCCTTGGCGCAGCCGGCAGTCGGTATGGCGTTTTCGCCCGCGCAGGCGGGGCGCGCTTTGTCGGCCTATAACCTCGTGATTTTCTCGGGTGTATTTGTTGTTCAGTGGGGGATGGGGCTGGCCATCGACGGTCTGAAGGCATTGGGTTTGGAGGAAGTCGCCGCTTTTCAATGGTCCATGGGCTTGTTTTTGATGTGTTGCATGGCGTCTTATTTCTATTTCCTGGTCGCAAAAAGTCATAATCCAAATCTTTGACCTACTCAAAGCCGCGCTGACCGATTTTTCGGCTGCAGCTTGCACCCAAGTCACCCATCAATGAAAAACGGCATTTTCATCATCGCGCATGCGCCCTTGGCCAGTGCATTGCGCCAGTGTGTTCTTCATGTCTTTCCTGACCATGGCGAAGGCTTGACCGCATTCGATGTGGAGCCCAACCAATCCCCGGAAAGCACGCTGGCGAGCGCAAAGCAGGCTCTCTTCGCACTTCATGCCGACAACGTCCTGGTCTTGACCGACGTGTTTGGCGCCACTCCGTGCAATGTGGCCCAAAAGCTGGTCGATGGTGTTCATTCAAAGTTAATAGCAGGTGTCAGCCTGCCCATGTTGTTGCGCACTGTGACCTACTGTGGCGAGCCGCTTGATGCCTTGGTGGCGCGGGCGCTGGCAGGAGGCATGCAGGGGGTGATGCCGGTGGCGACGACTGCGCCCCAAAACCAGGTAAGAAAACCAAATGATCAAATTAACCACAACCATCAACAATAAATTGGGCCTGCATGCCCGCGCCTCGGCCAAGTTGACCAAGCTGGCGGGCAGTTTCCCTTGTGAGGTCTGGATGTCCCGGGGCGAGCGGCGCGTCAATGCCAAAAGCATCATGGGCGTGATGATGTTGGCCGCCGGTCTTGGCAGCACGGTCGGAGTTGAGACCAGTGGTGAGCGCGAGCAAGAGGCCATGGACGCTTTGTTGGCCCTGATTGCCGACAAATTTGGAGAGGGTGAATGACGTTTTCCATTCACGGTCTGGCGGTCGCCCGGGGCATTGCGATCGGGCGGGCGGTGCTGGTTGCTTCAAGCCGGGTCGACGTTGCGCATTACTTTATTGATGCAACCCAGGTCGATGCCGAGATTGAGCGGGTTCGAAATGGGCGCAATGCGGTGGTCGACGAGATCCATCGCCTGCAGGTCAGCATTGCGCACATGGGCCCCAAAGAGGCGCCCCTGGAGTTGACCGCCCTGCTGGATGTGCACCTGATGCTGTTGCAGGATGATGAGCTGATCTCGGGCGTCAAGCACTGGATCATCGACCGCCTGTACAACGCGGAGTGGGCACTGACGACCCAGCTGGAGATCATCGGGCGGCAGTTTGACGAAATGGAAGACGAGTACCTGCGGGAGCGCAAAGCCGATCTGGAGCAGCTGACTGAAAAAGTCCTGAGGGCCATGAAAGGGGTGGCATCCCCTGTGGTGCATGCCACCCAGCGCGCCACACGCAAGCTCTCGCAGCAAGACCTCTTGCTGGACGACACGGTCGATGTGCCCTTGATTCTGATTGCGCACGACCTCTCACCTGCGGACATGCTGCAGTTCAAGCAAAGTGTGTTTGCCGGCTTCATCACCGACGTGGGCGGCAAAACGTCGCACACGGCCATCGTGGCGCGCAGCCTGGACATCCCGGCGGTCGTGGGCGCGCGCTTGAGCAGCCAGTTGGTGCGCCAGGACGACTGGGTCATCATTGACGGTGATGCCGGTGTGGTGGTGGTAGACCCCTCGCCCATCATCCTGGCGGAGTATGGTTTCAAGCAGCGCCAGGGCGAGTTGGAGCGCGGGCGCCTGACCCGCCTGCTGCACACCCCGGCCGTCACCATGGACGGTCAAAAGATTGAGCTGCTGGCCAACATCGAGATGCCGGAAGACGCACTCGGTGCCGTCAAGGTCGGGGCCGTGGGTGTGGGTCTGTTTCGCAGCGAGTTTCTTTTCATGGGGCGCCAGGGCAAGTTGCCCAACGAGGAGGAGCAATACCAGGCTTACCGGCGCGCGATTGAGGGTATGCAGGGTTTGCCAGTCACGATTCGAACCGTGGATGTGGGCGCCGACAAACCGCTGGACGACTCGCTGCAAGATGCAGCCCACCTCAACCCCGCCCTGGGCTTGCGCGCCATTCGCTGGAGTCTGGCCGACCCGGCCATGTTTTTGACGCAGCTGCGGGCCATTTTGCGGGCTGCGGCCCATGGTCAGGCCAACCTGCTGATTCCCATGCTGGTGCACGCCAGCGAGATTCGTCAGACGCTTGCACTCATTGACCACGCGCGGGTCCAGCTGGACAACCGGGGCGTGGTGTACGGACCGGTCAAGGTGGGGGCCATGATCGAGATTCCGGCGGCGGCGCTCACGCTCAACGTGTTTTTGAAATATTTTGATTTTTTGTCGATTGGCACCAACGACCTGATTCAGTACACGCTGGCAATTGACCGGGCCGACGAGTCGGTGGCGCATCTATATGACCCGCTGCACCCGGCCGTCTTGCAGCTGGTGGCGCACACGCTGGCTGCGGGGCGTGCCAAGGGCAAGCCGGTGAGCTTGTGCGGTGAGATGGCGGGTGACGTCAGCCTGACCCGTTTGCTGCTGGGGATGGGCTTGCGCAGTTTCTCGATGCATCCGGCGCAGATTCTGGCGGTCAAGCAAGAGGTGCTGCGCGCCGACACGACCAAGCTGGCGGTGTGGGCGCAAGAGGTGATTGCCGATGATGAGCCCGGTCTGCGGATGATGCGACGCTAGCGCAAAACCAACGAGCGGCGACACATTCCAGGCCCCGAACAGATATGTCAGAAGGAGTAATATGGTGAGA
>CAZBKX010000215.1:0-5774 GCA_964492535.1 uncultured Rhodoferax sp.
ATTGAACTTCCGCTGGACAAGCTGACGCTGGGCATGTCCCTGAGCTTCACCTTGCGTGACGAAAAAGGAATGATCCTGCTGGCCAAGGGGAACCGCATAGAGACCAAGGTCCAGCTGGATAGCATCAAGAACCGCAAAAAAGTCTTCGCCGAAATTGATGAAACCGAAGAAGGCATCCGCGCCATGATGTCGGGCTTGACCAAGCTCAACCATGCGGGCGGCGCGATCAAGGACTTCTCCAAGTATTTGAATGTCAACCAGGATGGGGCCTCCGAAGAGAAGCTGACCGGCACTCTGGTGGAGCGTTGGGGAGCGGTGGAGTCCAAACTCGGCGGGCTGCTGGCCAGTATCACCACCACCCCGGATTGCCAAAAAAAACTGTATTTGCTGGACAATTACATTCAGACCCAAATCAAGGAAAACAGCCAGGCCACCCAGTTTTTGCTGTTCAACCGGGCCGTCACCCACTACAGCGGCTACAGCGTGTTGCACTCCTTGCTGTGCGCCGCATTGGCCAACTCACTGGCGGGCACCTTTCGCCTCTCGGACGACGAGCGACGCAGCCTGGTGTGTGCGGCGCTCACCATGAATGTCTCCATGACGCGACTACAAGACGCCCTGGCGCTCCAACCAACACCGCCCACTACGGCGCAGCGAAAAGTCATTGACGACCACGGCGCAGCTGGCAAGCAAGCCTTGATCGATGCCGGGGTCACGGACACCATGTGGCTGGACATCGTTGCCCAGCACCACGCACCGCTGGAAGGTCCCGAGGCTCTGGTCGATTGGTCGCCAGTCCAACGCGCGACCAAAATCCTGCAAATGGTGGACCGCTACACCGCCGCCATGAGCCCCCGCAAGTCCCGCACCGGCCGCACGGCGCGGGATTCGGCCCGCAGCGTCATCGTGCAGGTCGGGGCGGCCAAGCACGACGAGGTCGGCACAGCCCTGATCGGCATGCTGGGGCTGTGCCCGCCTGGCACCTATGTGAAGCTAGCGAACGGCGAAACCGCTGTGGTGATGCGCCGGGGCGGCAAACCTGGCGAACCGTGGGTGGCCAGCGTCCTGAACCGCAACGACGAGCCGATTTCCACCCCCCGCCTGCTGGACACCTCACGCGAAGGTTTGACCATTCAATCGGCCTTGATCGCCAGCACGGTCAGGGTCAACCTGCGCATGGACATGATGCTGCGTTTGATTCCCACCAGCAAGTCACCCTGACCCGCCCACATTAGCCCGAAACGCCATGTAAATAATAGCTGGTGGCAGCATCGTCCAGCGCAATGCCACTGGGCGTAAAGCTCAAGAATCGGTCTTGCGGGCCTACGATGAACACCTGGTTGAGGCGGGTTTGCTGGGTGGCGGTCTCTACCAGCGTGGCGCTACCTGTGGCAATGCTGACGCTGCCCTGGGTAGCCCAGCCGTTGGTGGTATTGAACTGACCGTTGGTCAGTATGGGGTTTGGCGCTGTCACATATTGCGGGGCGCTGGGCACTGTAGTGCCCACCTGCGTGCCATTGGTTCCCGTGAACACCTGCGTGTTGCCGATGTAAGCGCCTAGGCCTGCAGCTTGCAAGGCGGCAATGTCTATCGCGTCTGGTAAGCGACGCTCACCGGGGTTGAGGTACTGGCTCATGGCGTGGGCACCAGTGCTGCTGTTGGCACTGCCATCGGCCGACTGCGGCATGGGCAGCCCCAGCACATGGCCCAGCTCGTGGATGAGCACGGTCAGCAGGTCAAGTTTTTCTTCGGCCAAGCTGCCCGGCGCAGCGCGCAAGTCGCCCTGGGCGGCGGATCCAGGTGCTGCGGTGGCATCCAAGGGCACGAACTCGGCGTTGTCCTGCGGGCTGGTGTCCACGAACCAACCCCAGCCTGCGCCGCTGATGTCCACGGTGATTTGTTTGCCCTCGGTACGTGCCGCCCAGCCTTGCGGCAGGTCGGCCACGGCAAAGGTAGCTTGATCCAATCTGGTGGGTGAGGCACCCTGATCCAGCCAGTATTGGCGGGCTTGGTTCAGTTGCAGGTAG
This sequence comes from uncultured Rhodoferax sp., assembly GCA_964492535.1. Taxonomy (GTDB): domain Bacteria; phylum Pseudomonadota; class Gammaproteobacteria; order Burkholderiales; family Burkholderiaceae_C; genus Rhodoferax. Next base: position 2,028 of record CAZBKX010000215.1, read on the forward strand.
ACGTGGGCGAGGTCGAGGTCGTCCACGGACAGGCCGGGGCCTTCTTGCAGGACGTTTTGGGGGAAGACCATTTTTTCCGCCGCGTTGCGAGCCAGGATACGTCCGTTGTCGAGCAGGCTGCGTAGTAGCGTCATGGCTTCGGTGTCGATGATCTGGTTAACTGATCCGTCAGGCAGAATTTCCCGCTTATAAATCTGTAAAGCTCCGTCTGTGCTGCCCGTTCGAATGTCTTCAAGCATCTTCTTGGCGCGCACGAGTTGAATCAACTCCTCCTTGATGATTCCGGGGTTGAACTCGAAGGTCCACTTGTCGGTCGGGTTCTGCTTCAAACGCTCGCTGATGCGCCGGAGAACGTCCATAACCTCCTGGGTTTTGCCTGCTTTGACCCACGCCAGCTTGCGGTCGATGAAGTTGATGGCTCCGCCCACCATTTCTGCACCTTCAACGCCGAGAATTCCCAGCTCTTTTCGGGTGTTGTCCCAGAACGTGGCGGCATATTCCCAGCGCACTTGGTCGCTGCTTTTGAGGCGGCCTGCCACCCCTTCTTCAAATTTGAGCCAGTTCGGCCAGTCTGCTTTGTCGATCAACCCTGCCTGACTTTGCGTGGTGGCACGCAGCCGATACACGCCATCGGTTTTGTTGTTAGCCGCGAGCCAGTTGTTAAGTTCCACGCGGCTCATGAAGTTAGGCTGCTGTGCATTCAACGCCACCGGTTTGGTGGTGTTGAGCGCTTCAAAATTCAGGCCATTGCAATTCTGGTTATGTACCCAGATGCCATGCTCGCCGACGTAGTAAGTGTGGAAGTCTTCTACTTCGAGGTTGTAGACCGGTAGCTTGAAGTAAAGGTCTTCTTCCTTGTCCGAGTAGCCAATATCGACAACTGGATCAATGGCCGAAACGTCGGTTGCGACTAACTTGTTGTTGAAATAGTCCCACAACCAACCCTTGCTGTCGGTTCTTTGAGTCAAGTCAAGAGGCATCCACCCCACATGAGGTTGATCGGATATGTATATGTTTTCTACATTTGAAGACGCAATCTGGTCTCCATCTTTGTCCTCGAAATGGAAGTGGCCAGGGCCATAACCTTGTATTTGAGCTACTCCCGTCCAACCCTGCTCTTGGATCCAGAAGGGGTGATTAGGTGTACAAATAATCGGGATCACTGTTCCAAGTGCAGTGCTTGGTTTGTTGTTGGGCTTCTGGTAGTAAACCCTAACCACCCGCTCCGGCTCATGCGCAAAAGTCTGAAGCACACGTTTGTAAGCCTGCTCGCCGCCGTTCTCGGGCTTGGACAGCACCCAGTCGCCCACCTGAATCTGCTCGATGGGCTTAAGGCCCTCTTTGGTGTGAACCAAGGTGCCCGCTGCAAAGCAGGCACCAGGCTCGAACCAGCGGCGCGCTTTGTCTACCGGGGCCGTGAGTTCGGTGAGCATTTTTTCTTGCAAAACTTTCCCGGAGAGGCCATCGGCCCCCTGAATCCATTTGGACTCTAAACCTTCGATGCCGGGGCGTAAAAAGGCATCTCTGAAGCTACCGGCCATCGCAGGGTCGGCCAAGCCGTGTTCGGCCGCCTTGAGTACCAAGTCCTGGAGCTTTTCAGCCTGCTTGAGTTGCACGCCCAGCGGCGCGTTCTTGTCAACCATTTGGGCCAACTTGCCCATCTGCTCTCGGTACCACTTGGCTGCTGATGCCATGTCCTGAGTCAGCGCCTTTGGCACCTGGAACAGGTCTTTGCCTGCTAAGGAGATGATGAGGTTGCCTGCCAATTCAGTCACGCCCTCATCGTTGAGGTTAACTTGCCGTCCCGCACTGGATTTGGTTGCCGAAACAGTGATCTTGCTACCCGACGCTGCATCCGGTACCTGCCCAACCAGCAGTTTGGATTTCGATGCATTCAAACCAACGATTTCCCCGAGTTTTTCCATCGCGTTGCCCACGATTTCAACTCCACGGTTGAATTTCGCGCTGTGTGGCAGGCCGGCACCTGCGCCACCCAGTACGCCTCCGAAAGCACCGGCTGTTACGGATAGGTATTTCAGTCGCATGAGGCCAAGTATCGCCCCTTGGAACAGCCCTCAACCCACGTAGAAACCCTCGCTGCGTCCGCAGTAAGGCAGTGCCTGGCCGATCCAGCGCCAACATGCGCTCTTCACAAGAGGGATTGGCGGTGCGCCGGGTATGCCGGGCGCATGGCTACCCGGCAGCGAGTCTTTGTTTGGGTCGGTGTCGGTGTCGATGCCGGCGCGTTCGCGGCATGGTGGTGCGAATGTGGCCTTGGCTGCGACTGGGCTATAGACGTGTGCATGGTGCAACGCCTTGATGGGCGTGGCATACGGCACACCACTGTGCACCCATACAGCTTACTGGCAGTTGCGCGCCGTGTAGAGAACGCGCCGGAAGTCGTTGCTGCCGGTGGCGATGGACTCGATGTCTTGAACGTAACCTGTCATGCCTGCTCCTGTGAGTTCGCCGGATTGGCCACGGCGCAGAATCAGTCAAACAGATCAAGCGAGCGAAGCTGGATCGGCTCGGCGCATGCGGCCAATGCAAACAATGCAGCCAACAAACCGTTCGAGTTCCACTTGCGCTTTGCCGGGCAGTACGAAGACGCTGAGACTGGCTGGCATTACAACTGGCACCGCTTCTACAACCCAGACACCGGGCGATATTTCACGCCCGATCCGATTGGCCTGCGTGGTGGAGACAATGCGTTTGGGTCTGCGGGGGGGGGATCCACTGAGGGCTGTGGATCCTGGTGAACTTCAGGCGCTGGTGCGGCAGCTTCGCGCACACGTGATGGTGCCCTCGCGCCGGTTTTGGCTCATATACTGGGATACCGCCAGCCCGGACTCGAAAGCTCAGCTCAATGCGTGAGATCCGGCTTGGCAGACGCCGCCCATGAAAGACGCGGCGCGCCGCACGGTGGTGATCCCAGGGCTGAGGCCCGACTTGAGCCCTTGGGTGTTGCGTTTGCATCGGAGTCAGAGGAGTCGTTTCGCTTCACCCGGCCGTTGAAGCTAGGTGGTGACTCGTTGGTGGGATCGACTGAAGTCGGCCAGGTCGGTGCAAGTCGATCCTTGTATTATTTTCGCCGTGCTGCAAACCGCCTTGCCGTCGGTGCTGGTACAACCGCAGGCCAGTGGCACGATGATGCTCAATTGAAGCTGGGCAACAAGGGCCTATACTTTTATACATGCCAACCGTGCTGAGAATATTAGGGTTCCGTTTTCACTTCTATTCAGACGAAGGAACCGAGCCGCCGCACATTCATGTCGAAACGGGCGATGGGGAATGCAAATTTTGGTTGAGGCCGGTGGCGCTAGCCAGAAATCATGGGATGAGTGGAGTCGATATTCGCAAGGTCGAACGTTTGGTCTATGAACACCAAGCCTTTTTATTGGAGAAGTACGATGATTTTCAATCCGAATGAATTCGAGTTTGTGGCGACGCGGGCTTGGGTGACTAACCGTACCGTTTTCATGGAGTTGACTGACGGTCGACAAATAGGGTTTCCTGCTGCCCGATTTAACCGCTTGGCTAAGGCGACAGATGAACAATTAGCCGAAGTCACCTTGCGTCTTGGTGGGTCGGCCATGCGGTGGGAAGCGCTGGACGAAGACATTACCGTCACGGGTGCCGCACTGGGTCGGTTTCAAGCACCGTTGCCACTGGCTGCGTAACAGGGGTTAAAGGGAGCAGGCTCGCCAGCACGCCCAGCTGCGCCGTGCTGCAAACCGCCTTGCCGCC
>CAZBKX010000216.1:0-2503 GCA_964492535.1 uncultured Rhodoferax sp.
GCATTTTGTTCATTAGCCATGACCTGGGGCTGGTCGGTGAGATCTCCAGCCAGGTGGTCGTGATGCGCAGTGGTGAAGTGCGCGAAGCTGGCGATGTGGCCCGTATCTTCAACACACCTGCCGACGCCTACACCCAGGCGCTACTGGCTTGCCGCCCCCGATTGGATGCCCGACCCCGCCGTCTGGCAGTGATCGACGATATCGTCAACAAGCGTCCCCCCATCACCGAGCAGCGCGTGAGTCTGCCGCCCAGCGGAGAGGCGCTCATTGAGGTAAAAGGGCTGCGCAAGGATTACCCGCTCAAGACGGGACTGTTCAAACGCCACATCTTCACGGCTGTCGCACAAGCTGATTTTTCGCTCTACAAGGGCCGCACATTGGGTGTGGTGGGTGAATCAGGCTCCGGCAAGACGACGATCGGCATGATGATTACCCGGCTAACCGACGCCACCGCCGGCAGCATCATGTTTGAGGGCGTTGACCTCGCCCGGCTCACGCCCACTCAAATGCGGGCCTACCGCAGCCGCATCCAGATCATTTTCCAAAACCCCTACGCCAGCCTGAACCCCCGTTTCACGGTGGGTCAAATTCTCATTGAGCCCATGCGAATTCACAGCATAGGCAAAGACGATAGTGACCGGGCGCGACTGGCGCTGGCGATGATCGAAAAAGTGGGCCTCACTCGGGAAGCATTTGGCAAATACCCCCATGAATTCTCAGGCGGGCAACGCCAGCGCATCGCGATTGCGCGCTGCCTGACCATGAAACCCGAGATCATCGTGTGTGACGAGAGCGTGAGCGCGCTGGATGCGAGCGTGCAAGCCACGGTACTTAACCTGCTGCTGGATTTGCAGGAGGAGTTGGGCCTGACTTATCTCTTCATCAGCCACGATCTGGCCGTAGTGAAGTACATGGCTGACGACATTCTGGTCATGAGTCAGGGTGAGATTGTCGAGCACGGCCGCTCGGAAGCCATTTATGCCCGCCCCCAACATCCTTACACCAAGCAGTTGCTGGCGGCCATTCCAAGGGGGCTGCCCGGCGTGTGAGCGCTGAAAAAAAGTCGCCCAAGAAACGGTGGCTCGGCCGGTACATCAGGACTTGATCTTGGTTATTCGACCTTGAAATTGAATTCCTGGGTTGCCACGATGTCGCCTGCATCCACATTGCATTTGTATTGCAGCATCGCGCTGCGTACTGCGCTATGAAAAACCCGGGGCCCCGACAAAATGGTGACCTCCTTCACGACGCCGTCCCGGATAACAACCTGCGCCTTGACGATGCCTTCGGTGCCATCCTGCAACGCCTTTCGAGGCATTTCCGGCGGCACCTGCGTCGGACACGCCACGCCAATGGTGACTCGTGCCGGCGCGATGGCTACCGGTTTGGGTGGCGCTGGAGGCAGGGGCGGCGCAATCACAGCAGGTGCCGGCGGGGGAGTTGCCACTGACACAATCGCGGGTGCTGTGGAGGCCACCGCTGGCGTCACCTCAGGTGGCGGCACAAACGGGGGCGGGGGCGCCTCCAACTTGGGCTGCGGCTTGGTCGCCTCCATCTTTTTGGGTGGCGGCGGAGGCGGTGGAGGCGGCGGTGGAAGGGTCACCTCTTGAATCACCACGGCTTCCAAGGGTTTTTTAATGACGGTCAGTGCGTTGCGCGCCATGCCCGAGATCAGGGCGTAGCCCAGGACCACATGCAGGGCGACCACAATGACGATGCCCTTGAGGCGCCGGGAAGAATCCTGGGTACCGTAAGCCGCTCCTGATAAAGGGTTGATCCGGGGCGCGTTCATTGGACAAACTGTTCGCTGCCGATCACCGAGATCTTGGTCAGACCCAAGCGCTTGCTGCTGGAGAGCACATTGACAAACACCGCATACTGAGAGCTCTTGTTCGGGCGAATGTGCACCTCAGGTTGAGGCCTTTGTACGCTCACTGCCTGCATGTTGGCATCCAGCATTTCAGCAGTTACCGGCAGACCCTGCCAATAAATAATGCTCTTGCCATCTATGTCAATCTGGATTTTTTCGGGCTTGATCAGGCTGGTCGGCGGTGTTCCTACCGGCATCTCCAGGTCGACCGAGTGCAGTTGAATGGGGATGGTGATGATGAGCATCACCAGCAACACCAGCATCACGTCGATCAGGGGCGTGGTGTTGATCTCCATCATCATCTCGGGTTCACCAGAGCTATTGGGGGTGCCTGTGTTCATACCCATGGGATGAATCCTTTTCCTTGATTACGTTGTTGCCTCAGCCGCCCAGTGCTGGAGGCTCGGTGATGAAGGCTACCTTCACAATGCCAGCACGCTGGCAGGCCAGCAGAATTTTGCCAACGCCTTCGTACGTGGCATTGAGGTCGCCGCGCACCTGCACGGCGGGTTGCGGGTTCAGTGTGGAAACCTTCCTGAGTTTTTCGACCAGTGCATCAACGCTGTTAACACGGGTTTCATACCAAAACAAGGCGCCGCTTCGGTCAACGGAAATGATGATGTTCTCAGGTTT
>CAZBKX010000217.1:0-1976 GCA_964492535.1 uncultured Rhodoferax sp.
CCACGGCCTCCAGGGTTCCGAAGCCATTCAGCAGGTTTTGAGACCGCCGGGGTGAAGAGCCCCGCGCATAATAAATTTCATTCAGGGCGTAATCAACATAGGCTTTCAAGCGATCACCCTCGATGGTCAGCGTGACGCCAGGCGCAACTTCCGTGATCTGATCCGCCTGTTCACTCCCGGTGGACAACCGAACGTTGTCAGTCCAGGTCTGAGTGACCGAGACCCGCGGAAGAATGCGTACCACCGAGCCATCGGCGGCAAACACCTGGGCGCTGGCGCATACCAACATCCAGGCCACTCTTGAAGGCCTGAAAGCCCTGCGCATGGGATTGACGCTGTCCATCAGGCGAGCTGAGGTTCGGAACCGTAGCTATAACCATAGCCATACCCTGCAACCGCGGTCGTTCTGGCCTGATTGAGCAGCATCAGCTTCACCGGACAAGACTCAATGGTCGAAAGCGCCTGCATCACTTTGGCCTGTGGCGTCTTCTCTGCTTGCACCACCATGACCACCTGACCCATGTGGGACGCCAGCGCCTGCGACTCTGTGGCCAGCAGCAAGGGGGGCGAATCAAACACAATAATGCGGTCCGGGTAACGCCTGGCCATGTCATCAAGCAAACGGGTCATGGCATCGCTTGCCAACAACTCGGTGGCGCGTGGATGCGGCGTTCCGCTGGGCAACAGCGTCAACTTGTCAATATTGGTTCGCAGCATCAAATCCGACATGTTCAAGGATTCGTCCTGCACCATGTCCAGAAGCCCGGGCCCGGCGGGCAAGCCCAGCACCCGCATCACACTGGGGCAACTGACATCAGCATCCACCAGCATCACCGTGCAGTCCAGCTCGGTGGCAATGCTCATGGCCAGGTTGATGGCGGTAAAGGTCTTGCCCTCACCGGCCAAGGCACTGGTCACCACAATGAGATTTCCGTTGGCCACCGCCGCCGCACCCTTGCCCTGAGCGTTGGCAATCAAAGGCCGCTTGATGACCCTGAACTGGTCGGCAATTTGGGACCGTGGTGCATTGGGACTCACAATGCCGGCAGAGGCCAGTGCTGCCAGGTCAATCTCCACGCGCCGGGACAACACTGCCGGGTGAGGCTCAGGCGGCGAACTGAAAGACGATCGCGAAGGTTGGACCCTCGCCGGCGTCTCAGGGAGATCCGCCCCAGCCTCACGAAGTTGTGCCATGCGGTGCGCCGCCTGCTCGATCAAACTGCTCATATCTTTGTTCATGCTGCCCGCCCGGACATCAGGGAAAAAATGGCCATCCCGGCGGTGAAGGTCAAAAGTAACCCGCCAGAGGCTGCGAAAAACTTCTTCAACTCATACCGCTCCCGACGCAGTTGAGACTCGTCCAGGACCATGGCAACCACCCCCAGCAAAGGGAGACCCACGGCCTCGCGCAGCGACCGGCCGTCATAGAAAACAGCGCGCAACTGGCTGGCAGCAAAGGCCGTGAACAAGCCCGCAGCAAGTGCTGCCAATAACGCCAGCGGCATCAAGAGAAGCCGATTGGGTGCCACAGGTTTTGGAGAAGCACGGGGCGGGTCAATCAGCCGAAAGTCAGCCACCCCGGCGGCCACCTCCAGATCGCCAGACAGCGCGGCCTTCTCGCGGCGTGTCACCAAATCGTCGTAGTTTTTGCGGTTGATGTCATAGTCGCGGTTGAGCTGCGCAAATTCAGCTTCAATCTGGGGCGCTCTTTTCATGGACTCACGCGCCCGGTTGAAACGCCGCTCATACTCCTGAACCCGGGCGCTCAGGGAGGCCACCTGCACCTCCGAGCTGGCCAACAGGCGTCCCAACTCCTGAAACACAAGGCCGCCGGCCGACGTCATGGCCGGCGTGGTCATGGCGGTCTTGCGCATGGCCTGAATCTGCTTCTGCCGGAGTTCATCCAACTCATTGATCAAGCGCTTGGTGCTCACCACATCAGGATGCTGCTCGGTGAATCGCTGCAGCAGGCCATC
>CAZBKX010000218.1:0-7213 GCA_964492535.1 uncultured Rhodoferax sp.
CTCAAGCTTTTCAGCCTCTTTGCCGGCTTTTTCGCTGTAGACCCCATCAATCAGGTCTTTGACCTGTTTGATGATGGAGCGCGGGGTGATGTTATGGGTCACGTTGTAGGCCACCTGCGTGGCGCGGCGGCGTTCGGTCTCCCCCATGGCTTTCTTCATGGAGTCAGTGACTTTGTCTGCATACAAAATCGCCCTGCCGTGCAAATTGCGCGCCGCCCGGCCAATGGTCTGAATCAGCGAGCGCTCTGATCGCAGAAAACCCTCTTTGTCGGCGTCCAGAATCGCCACCAATGACACCTCGGGAATATCCAGTCCCTCGCGCAGCAAGTTGATACCGACCAGCACATCAAACGTGCCCAAGCGCAGGTCACGCAAGATCTCCACCCGCTCCACGGTGTCCACGTCGCTGTGCAGATAGCGAACCTTCACACCGTTGTCGCTCAAATAGTCGGTCAGCTGCTCGGCCATGCGTTTGGTCAGCGTGGTGATCAGCACCCGCTCGTTTTTCTCGACCCGGATACGGATTTCCTGCAGTACATCGTCCACCTGATTGGTGGCCGGGCGCACCTCCACCTCGGGGTCCACCAGGCCTGTGGGGCGGACCAGTTGCTCCACCACTTGACCGGCATGGTCTTTTTCCCACTGCCCCGGCGTGGCCGATACGAACACGGCCTGACGCATCTTGGTCTCGAACTCCTCGAACTTGAGCGGCCGGTTATCCAGCGCACTGGGTAGCCTGAAGCCGTAGTCCACGAGAGTCGTTTTGCGTGACCTGTCGCCGTTGTACATGCCGCCAAACTGGCCAATGAGCACATGACTCTCGTCCAGAAACATCAAGGAATCCTTGGGCAAATAATCCGTCAGGGTGGCCGGTGGCGCCCCGGGCGGCGAGCCGCTCAAGTGCCGGCTGTAGTTTTCAATGCCCTTGCAATGTCCGACCTCACTGAGCATCTCCAGGTCAAACCGGGTGCGCTGCTCCAGCCGCTGCGCCTCCACCAGCTTGCCCTGACTCACAAACTCCTTCAAACGGTCAGACAACTCCAATTTGATCGCTTCCACTGCCGACAAGACCTGCTCACGCGGGGTCACGTAATGGCTACTGGGGTACACGGTAAAGCGCGGGATTTTTTGCCGGATGCGCCCGGTGAGCGGATCAAACAGCTGCAGCGACTCGATTTCATCGTCAAACAGCTCCACCCGAATCGCCATCTCGCTGTGTTCTGCGGGAAAGATGTCGATGGTGTCGCCCCGCACGCGAAAGGCACCGCGCGAAAAATCCATGTCGTTGCGCTGGTACTGCATGCGCACCAGCTGGGCAATCATGTCGCGCTGGCCAATTTTGTCGCCCGCGCGCAGCGTCATCACCATCTGGTGGTACGCCTCGGGCTGCCCGATACCGTAAATGGCAGACACCGTGGCCACAATTACCACGTCACGGCGCTCCAGCACGCTCTTGGTGCAACTCAAGCGCATCTGCTCGATGTGCTCGTTGATGGCCGAGTCTTTCTCGATAAACAAATCGCGTTGCGGCACGTAGGCCTCGGGCTGGTAGTAGTCGTAATAGCTCACGAAGTACTCCACCGCGTTTTTGGGAAAAAACTCGCGGAACTCGCTGTACAACTGGGCAGCCAGCGTTTTGTTGGGCGCAAACACAATAGCCGGGCGCCCCAGACGGGCGATCACATTGGCCATGGTGAAGGTCTTGCCCGAGCCCGTCACCCCCAGCAGCGTCTGAAAAACCTCCCCGTCCCGTACGCCCTCCACCAGCTTGTCGATGGCTACTGGCTGGTCACCGGCCGGGGGGTAAGGTTGGTACAACTCAAACGGCGAGTCCGGGAAACGGATGAACTGTCCGGCAAGTGGGGGCGCCAGGACCTCACTCGGAGCGCTATTGGCCCCAGGCTGGTCAAATTCAGGCATAGAGTGAGAAAAGTATTGCATGAAAACTTCGATCCTGGCCCGGTAAAATTCTGGGCAACCTAAAAGAATACGTCATTTCGGCATTGACGTGCAGTCAAGCCCTGTGAACGCCTTTGCAGCTTTCCCGGTTGCACCTGAACGCCGCAATAACATTACCCCTAACTACTCCTGAAGGACCTCCACCATGTCTCTCTTTTCCGCCGTCGAAATGGCCCCACGTGACCCGATCCTGGGCCTCAACGAACAGTTCAACGCCGACACCAACCCCGCCAAAGTGAACCTGGGCGTGGGCGTGTATTTCGACGACAACGGCAAATTGCCACTTCTGGACTGCGTGCGCACCGCCGAACAAGCCATGATGGAAAAACCCACAGCCCGCGGCTACCTGCCCATTGACGGCATTGCGGCTTATGACACGGCTGTCAAAGGACTGGTGTTTGGTGCCGACAGCGAGCCCGTCAAAAGCGGCCGCATAGCCACGGTCCAAGGCATTGGCGGCACCGGCGGCCTTAAAATTGGCGCCGACTTCCTCAAGAAGCTCAACCCCAACGCCAAAGTCCTGATCTCCGACCCCAGCTGGGAAAACCACCGCGCGCTGTTCACCAGCGCCGGTTTCCCGGTTGAAAGCTACCGTTACTACGATGCAGGCAAGCGCGGTGTCGACTTCGAGGGCATGCTGGCCGACCTGGCTGCTGCGGCCCCCGGCACCATCATCCTGCTGCACGCGTGCTGCCATAACCCCACAGGTTACGACATCACTGCTGACCAGTGGGACCAGGTGATTGCCACCGTCAAGAGCCAGCAGCTCGTGCCGTTTCTGGACATGGCCTACCAAGGCTTTGGCCACGGCATTGCGGAAGACGGCGCCGTCATTGGCAAGTTTGTCTCAGCCGGCCTGGACTTTTTCGTCTCCACCTCCTTCAGCAAGAGCTTCAGCCTGTACGGCGAGCGCGTCGGCGCCTTGTCGGTGCTCTGCGAAAACAAGGAAGAAGCTGCCCGCGTCCTGAGCCAACTCAAGATCGTCATTCGCACCAACTACTCCAACCCACCCATTCATGGTGGTGCCATGGTCGCTGCGGTGCTGAACAACCCTGAGTTGCGCGCCGTTTGGGAGCAAGAGCTCGCCGGCATGCGCGTGCGCATCAAGGCCATGCGCCAGAAGCTGGTCGATGGCCTGAAGGCTGCAGGCGTCCAACAAGACATGAGCTTCATCACCAGCCAGATCGGCATGTTCAGCTACTCGGGCCTGAGCAAAGACCAGATGGTGCGCCTGCGCACCGAGTTTGGTGTGTATGGCACCGACACGGGTCGCATGTGCGTGGCCGCCCTGAACAGCAAAAACATCGACTACGTTTGCGCCTCGATTGCCAAGGTTATTTGATTTAAAAATCCTCGGCCCAAAGCCGCAGCCAAGCCATCAAGCAGACTCAAAGGCGGCTTGGCTGCTCTTATTTTTGACAACGAGACCCATGTTATTTGCCGGCTAGAGCAATAAATGATCGAAAATCTGGCTCCTGACACGCTTTTTGCCATGCGCGACGCCGAACTGAACGCGCTCGGCTACGGCGTGCTGATCACCGATGCGAAAGGCAGCATCCGGTTTGCCAATGACGCGTTCATGGCCTTGAACGGCTTCGATCGCAGCGAGCTGATGAACCACACTGGCCGCCTGCTGCAAGGCCCCCTGACGAATTCCAGCACGCTTGACGCCATGCGAATCGCCCAGGATCAAGGGCGTGAGTTTTCGGCTGACGTTCTCAACTACCGCAAGGACGGCGAACCGTTCTGGGTGGCGGTCAGCATTTACCCCCTACGCAACCCAAACGACGTTTTGACCCATTTCGTGGCGGTGGTTCGACTTCTTGGCCACGGCGCGGTGAAGCCACTGGAGGCTGCCAGTCCGTCCACACCTGAGTCCGACGCCCTCGAAAATCAGCGTCAGACTTGACAAAACTCAATGACAAAGACACCCGCCCCTTGCGCATAGGTGACACAACCGACGTATTGGTGTTAACAATCGAACGCAAAACACGCCAGAGCTGCTATATTGCACTGCAACATTCCCAGAAAGTGAATTCACCATGCTGTACAAACTCTACGAAGCCCAACGTTCCTTGATGGAACCATTCACTGACCTGGCGCAATCAGCAGCCAAGGCCTACAGCAACCCCCAGTCATTTCTGGGAAAAAACCCCTTTGCGCAGCGCATCTCGGCGGGCTATGACCTGATGCACCGCCTGGGCAAAGATTACGAAAAGCCAGAATTCGGTCTGCGCACCATTGATGTGGACGGCGTGGATATCGCCATCCATGAGCGCATCGAACTCGACAAGCCCTTTTGTGAGCTGCGTCGTTTCAAGCGCTTCACCGACGACCCTGCGACCCTCTCCAAGCTCAAAGGCCAGCCGGCGGTCCTGATTGTGGCCCCCTTGTCGGGCCACTACGCCACCCTGCTGCGCGACACCGTCAAAACCATGTTGAAAGACCACAAGGTCTACATCACCGACTGGAAAAACGCGCGCCTGGTCCCGGTTGAAGACGGTGAGTTTCACCTGGACGACTACGTCAATTACGTGCAGGAGTTCATTCGCCACCTGCAGGGCATTTACGGCGACTGCCATGTCATGAGCGTTTGCCAGCCCACTGTGCCCGTGCTGGCTGCGGTGTCGCTCATGGCCAGCCGTGGCGAAACCACGCCCCTGACCATGACCATGATGGGCGGCCCGATTGATGCCCGCCTGTCGCCCACGGCAGTCAACAACCTGGCCATGACCAAGCCCTACGAGTGGTTTGAGAACAACGTCATTTACCGCGTGCCCGGCAACTTCCCCGGCGCTGGCCGACGCGTGTACCCTGGTTTCCTGCAGCACTCCGGCTTTGTGGCGATGAATCCGCGCAACCACGCCAACAGCCACTACGACTACTTCAAAGACCTGATCAAAGGGGACGACGCCAGCACCGAGGCGCACCGCAAGTTCTATGACGAGTACAACGCCGTGCTGGACATGGATGCCGACTATTACCTGGAGACCATCCGGGTGGTGTTCCAGGACTTCAGTCTCGTCAAGGGCACATGGGACATCAAGGGTGTGGACGGCAAGATCGAGCGCGTGCGCCCCCAGGACATCACCACCACGGCCCTGTTTTCGGTTGAAGGTGAGCTCGATGACATCTCGGGTTCGGGTCAAACCGAAGCAGTGCACAGCATTTGCAGCGGCGTCGTAAGCAGCGAACAAAAGCACCTGGAAGTACCCGGTGCGGGTCACTACGGTATTTTCAGCGGCCGCCGCTGGCGCGAAGTGGTGTACCCGGAAGTCAAGTCCTTCATCCTGCGGCACCAACCTGTAGCAGCGCAAGAAATACCTATTTCAGAGCCAAAACAGACACCAGCCGTCGAATCCATTGCATCCTCTGCTACAAATAATGCAGTTAAGAAGGCCGGTCGCAATAAGTAATGGGCGCATTGGCTGCCCAAATTCTGGCGGCTCTGCCCCAAACCCAGTGCACGCGCTGCGGCTACCCCGACTGCGCGGCCTACGCCCTGGCCATTGAAGAAGGCACGGCGAGCATCAACCAATGCCCGCCGGGTGGAGACCAGGGCATACAACGCCTGGCCGCCATCACAGGGCAAGCCTGGGTTGCGTTGAACCCAGCGCATGGCCAGGAGGGTCCCCGCACTGTGGCCTTCATTGACGAGGACTGGTGCATCGGGTGCACCCTGTGCATCAAAGCCTGCCCCACCGACGCCATCCTGGGCAGCAACAAGCTCATGCACACCATCATCGAGGCCCATTGCACGGGTTGCGAGCTTTGCTTGCCGGTGTGCCCGGTGGACTGCATCCTGCTAGAAAACGTCACCGGCCAAGCCACTGGCTGGGAGGCCTGGTCGGCACCGCAAGCCAACCTGGCCCGGCAACGCTATGAATCAGGCATCGCCCGGCGTCTGCGGGAAGCCTGCGAGAACGACGACAGGCTCGAGCAAAAGGCACGGCTGAAGCTCTCTGATCTGGCAGAGCATTCACAACACAGCGATCCCGTGATGCTGGACAAGAAAAGGGCGATCATTGAAGCCGCCCTGCAGCGCGCCCGCGCCAAGCGGGACGTCGCTGCCTCCTGATCACGGCTGCTAAGACAGCGCTTTCACCACGTCAGGCGGCGCCTGCACCAGTTCAATCAGCACGCCCTCGCCCGCAATCGGGAACTCGTCGTTGGCTTTGGGGTGCAAAAAGCAGATGTCATAGCCAGCCGCGCCCTTGCGAATGCCACCCGGCGCGAAGCGCACGCCCTTGGCGGTGAGCCACTGCACGGCCTGGGGCAGGTCGTCAATCCACAGGCCCACATGGTTGAGCGGCGTGGTGTGCACGGCCGGCTTTTTGTCCGTGTCCAGCGGCTGCATCAGGTCGACCTCGACCTTGAAGGGGCCGCTGCCCATGCTGCAGATGTCCTCATCCACGTTCTCACGCTCGCTCCTAAACGTGCCGGTCACCTCCAGGCCCAGCATCTCCACCCACAGTTTTTTCAAACGGGTCTTGTCGGTACCGCCAATGGCGATTTGCTGGATGCCCAGCACTTTGAAAGGGCGCGCCATTTAGACAAACTCCACAATCGGCTGGTCCACGGTCAGGCTCTCGCCTTTATTGGCCAACAACTTGCCCACCACGCCATCGGCGGCGGCGAACAGCACGTTTTCCATTTTCATGGCCTCAATCACCGCCACACGCTCACCGGCTTGCACTTTCTGGCCTGGTTGCACCGACACCTCCACCAACAAGCCCGGCATGGGCGACAGCACATAGCGGCTCATGTCTGGCGGCGCCTTGTACGGCATCAACTTGTGCAACGCGGCAGCCCGTGGCGACAGCACCATGGCGTCGATTTGCGTGCCGTTATGAGACACCCGAATCGCCAGCGGGTTCTTGAAAGTGACATTGCCCCGCTCCACCTGTGCGGTGAAAGGCTCGCCATTGCAGGTGCCCACCAAACGCACATCGCCCACGCGGTAGGTCGTGCGAAGCTTGTAGCTCTTACCGCCCACGGTCATGTGACTGAAGCCGGTCTTGCCGTCAAACTCCGCAATCTGGACCGACGTGTGGGTGCTTGCGCCCTTCTGCCCCAAGGTGACCACCACAAAATTCTCACCCACCTCGACCTCATGACCCTCCATCTGGCCGCTGATGGCGGTCGCACGGTCAAGGAACTTGCGGTTCACAAAGGCCGCCAGCGCCACCAGAGAATCGGGGTCCGCGTGTGGCACATCCTCGGCGCGGAAGCCCTGGGAATAATTCTCGGCAAT
>CAZBKX010000219.1:0-4082 GCA_964492535.1 uncultured Rhodoferax sp.
ACGCGTGGCGTGGCCATGCGCGACCATGTCATACCCACTGACATCACACCGACCGTGTTCGTGATGACCAACGCCATGAAGCCCCCCAGCGCTGCGCAGCGCAGCCAAGGCGTGGCCTGCGTCACAGCGGATGACTTCCGCTGGGAAAAAGCCCACATCAAAAGCACCAGCCTGCTGGGCGCGGTGTTTGCGCGCCAAATCAGCTTTGACGCCAACGCACTTGAAACCATCATGTTTCGTAGGGGTTTTCTGAGCGAAGCCGCTGCCAGCAACGTGTGGATCGTCAAAGACGGCCAGGTGCTGGGCACGCCCAAAGACAACCTGGTTCTGGAAGGGATTCGGTACGGGCTGATTGAAGAGATTTGCCGCTCGCGCAACATTCCGTATGCATTGCGCCGCATCAGCCGCGACGAAGTACTCAACGCGGATGAAATACTGCTGTCATCTGCCACCAAAGAAGTGTTGCCTGTCACCACACTGGACAGTCAACCCGTCGGCACAGGACAGCCCGGCCTCATCTACACCCACTTGTTTGCGGGTTACCAGGACGCCAAGGCCCAAGCCCGCCAAGAGACCATTGCATGATTGACCCCGCCGACTCCCTCATTGTTTATCCGTCGCTGTTTCCCATCAAGGTCATGGGCCTCAAAGTGGACGGATTCGTGCATGCCATCACCCATGTCGCCCACCAGTTTGACCCTGCGTTTGACGCCACAACAATCGAATTGCGTGAAAGCAAGGGCGGCAGATACCTGGGCATCACCATCACCGTGACGGCTACCTCGCGGGCGCAACTCGACGAGCTGTACCGCACACTCAGCACCCACCCCATGGTGAAAGTGGTGTTGTGAGCGCCACCGGTTTGTCACCCCATCACCTCGGCCTGGTGCCCTACCTGCCGACGTACGAGGCCATGCAGCGCTTCACCACGGCGCGCACTACCGACACGCCTGATGAACTCTGGATTTGCGAGCACCCACCGGTTTACACCCAAGGCTTGGCGGGAAAAAAAGAGCACATTTTCATGCCCGGCGAGATTCCCGTCGTACAGACCAACCGGGGCGGCCAGGTGACTTATCACGGGCCAGGCCAGGTGGTGGCTTACCCATTGGTCGACCTCAAACGCGCAGGCTATTTCGTCAAGGAATATGTCCACCGTAGCGAAGAGGCGGTGATCCGCACGCTGGCGCACCTGGGCGTGACCGGGCACCGGGTGGACGGCGCTCCCGGCATCTATGTGCGCCTGGACGATCCCGGCTCGCACGTCATGCTTCCCCAGCGGCCCCGAAAGAAAACGCTTGATGCCGCCGGACACCTGCTGCAAGAGAGCTCCCCCGACTTCACGGGCCTGGGCAAGATCGCGGCTTTGGGCATCAAAGTCAGCCGCAACTGCACCTACCACGGCGTGGCCCTCAACGTGGCCATGGACCTTGAACCCTACTCGCGCATCAACCCCTGCGGTTACACCAGCTTGCAGACCGTGGACCTTTCTACAATCGGCGTTTCGGTGCCTTGGCAGGATGCGGCTGATTTTTTCAGCAAGAAGCTTGCAACCTACCTAGCACCCTGAGTCCCGCGGCGCACGAGCGTCAGGGCCACCACAGACAACCCCGGGAAACCCCATGAGCACGATTGATACTGTCCGCGAAACACAAACGCTTGAAAACTACGACCCCTTGGCCAAACAAAAGGCCGCGGCCAAGTTGTCGCGCATTCCGGTCAAGGTGGTGCAGGGCGAGGTGCTGAAAAAGCCGGACTGGATTCGCGTCAAGGCGGGCAGTCCCAGCACGCGGTTTTATGAAATCAAAGACGTGCTGCGCGCCAACAAACTGGTCACGGTGTGCGAAGAAGCCAGCTGCCCCAACATTGGCGAATGCTTTGGCAAAGGCACGGCCACCTTCATGATCATGGGCGACAAATGCACCCGGCGCTGCCCTTTTTGCGACGTGGGTCATGGCCGCCCCGACCCGCTGGATGTCAACGAGCCCGACAACCTGGCCCGCACCATTGCCCAGCTCAAGCTCAACTACGTTGTCATCACCAGTGTGGACCGTGACGACCTGCGCGATGGGGGTGCCGGCCATTTTGTGGAATGCATCCGCAAGACCCGCGAGCTCTCGCCCAAGACCCAGATCGAGGTGCTGGTGCCCGATTTCAGGGGCCGCGATGACCGGGCGCTGGAGATCCTCAAAGCCGCGCCGCCAGATGTGATGAACCACAACCTGGAAACCATCCCCCGTCTCTACAAAGAGGCGCGCCCCGGATCGGACTACCTGTTCTCGCTGAACCTGCTCAAGAAGTTCAAGGCCA
This sequence comes from uncultured Rhodoferax sp., assembly GCA_964492535.1. Lineage (GTDB taxonomy): Bacteria > Pseudomonadota > Gammaproteobacteria > Burkholderiales > Burkholderiaceae_C > Rhodoferax. Next base: position 2,311 of record CAZBKX010000219.1, read on the forward strand.
TGTTCCCCAACGTGCCGACCAAGAGCGGCCTGATGGTAGGACTGGGTGAGACTGACGAAGAGATTTTGGAAGTCATGCGCGACATGCGCGCCCACAATATCGAGATGCTGACCATCGGCCAGTACCTCGCACCCTCCTCCTCGCACCTCACCGTCAAGCGCTATGTGCACCCCGACACCTTCAAGATGTTCGAGGTCGAAGCCTACAAAATGGGCTTCAAGCATGCGGCTGTGGGCGCCATGGTTCGCTCCAGCTACCACGCTGACGAGCAAGCTGGCCACGCCATGGGCCAACTACCCACCTAGAAATCGCTCTTTTTTTTAGCACTTAAGACCAATAAAACCGACGCCAAGAGGCCGATTTGATGATGAATACCCAAGCTCTGGGCGGATTGTGGTTTGACCTGCCCTCGCTCATGCAGCGCTGTGACAGCGCCACCTACACCCGGGGGCTGATGCTGTACCGCAACCAGAAGGTACTGAGCCTGGACATCGAGCCGCTCAAGAAGTTTTGGCTGCTGCTCGGCGAGGTGCAGGGCAGCCAGCGCGCGCCCTACGAGGTGTCGATAGAACTCCAGCTCACCCCCACGGGCTCGGTCGTCAACTGGGACAGCGACTGCACCTGCCCCATGGGCCAGAACTGCAAACACGGCGTGGCGCTGATGCTCAAGGCTGCTTTTCAGGGGCTGCGTTTGCTGGCTGCAGACACCCGCGTTTCTACGCTTACCCCGCCCACGCCCCAAGAGGTCGAGGCCAGCCGCCAAGCGGCGTTGGCCCGGGTGCAAGAGGCGGCGCAGCGCGAGGCCGAGCTGCTGCTGCTGGGCTGGCTGCTGGATCTGGAGCGCGCCGAAAAAGCCAAGGTCGACCCCGCAGACGGCACCAACGTCCCCGTGGCACAAATGCAGTACCTGTATTTGGTGTCGGTGCTGGGGGCCAAGACCCCTCAGCCTGAGCTGCACATGGAGGTGGTGGTGTCGCAAGCCAAAACCAGTGGCGGCTGGGCCAAGCCGCGCGCGGTGCGCTCGCAGCCGTCGCCGGGCCAGGCCACTTACGACCAGTCCAGCGAGCTGGACCGCGAGGTCTTGCAACTGTTCCCGGCCCTTGCCGCCAGCCAAAGCAAACATTATTACGCCTACAGCTTCAAGTCAAAAGTGGCGCTGGCGGGCCAGGTAGGCGTGCTGGCCTTGCAGCAAGCGGCACGCACCGGGCGCCTGCTGCTCGACGCGGGAAAGGGCGTGCCGGGTGCGGTTGTGCAATGGGGTCCACCCCAAGCCTTGCTCTGGGAATGGCGCGAGGTCAATAATTTGACCGATCCCGGCTGGGTGCTGCGCGCCCGCTTGAGTGACGAGCAAACGCAGCTGTGCCTGAACAGCCCGCCGCTGTACCTGAATGCCACGCAAGGCCTGTGCGGACTGGCGCAGGCTCCAGGCCTGGGCACTGAGCAACTGGCGGTACTGCTCAAGTCCCCGCCGCTCAAACCCTCGGCCCTGAAAAAACACCAGCTCACGCTGGCGAAGTGCCTGGGCCCGGTGCCGCTGCCACCCGTGGTGGAGCAACTCCCCACGCTGCAAGGCAGCACGCCCACAGCCTGCCTGCACCTCTCGGCCGTGGCGCCCGACGCCCTGGCGCACAAAGGCTTGCTGCAAGCCCAAGTCAGTATGAGCTATGACGGACGCCGGGGCTGGTGGGTCGGCCAGGGCAGCACCGTGCTGGTGGACGATGCCCAAGGCCGCGCCCTGCTGCAACGCGATGTAGAGGCCGAACTCGACCTCG
>CAZBKX010000220.1:0-3056 GCA_964492535.1 uncultured Rhodoferax sp.
CGAGATCACGTGGGGTGAGCTGCGCGCCCGTCACACCGCCATGGCTGCCTGGGCCCTGAGTGCCTTGACCCTGGAGCGCGGTGGGGCTTGCACCTTGCAGGTTAAGCAGCACCAGGTGGATGAGCACACCGATGGCGCCTATGCCGTGCTCAAGCTGGCTGGCACGTGCCCGTCCGGCCAAGGCGAGTTGGGCGTGAACTACCGCTTGCTGTTTGACCAGGACGCGCTGCACCGGGGCCTGCTGCGGGTGGACCTGGATGGCGTGACCCACTCGGCCATCATGGCACCTGACGCGGCCCTGCAACGTTTCAGTGCAGAGAAGCCATCGCTCCTGGCACAGTTTGGGCAGTTTTTTGTGCAGGGTGTGTGGCACATCTGGATCGGGTTTGATCACATCCTGTTCCTGCTCTCGCTGCTCTTGCCCGTGGTGCTGGTGCGCGAGGCGGGACGTTGGCGCGGGGTGGGCCGGTTTGGCGAAGCCTTGCAGGAGGTGCTGTGGGTGGTGACGTCGTTCACAGTGGCCCATTCGATCACGCTGTCCCTGGCTGCGCTGGGCCTGGTCTCCTTGCCCTCCCGGCTGGTGGAGTCGGCGATCGCGTTGTCGGTGGTGCTGGCGGCACTGAACAACCTCAAGCCGGTGGTGAACCAACGCCGCTGGCTGATTGCCTTTGTGTTTGGCCTGATTCACGGCTTTGGCTTTGCCAGCGTGCTGGCGGAACTGGGCTTGCCGGCCGATGCGCTGGTGCTGAGTCTGGTGGGCTTCAATGCAGGCGTCGAGGCCGGTCAGTTGGCCATTGTGGCGGTGTTTTTGCCCTTGGCATTCTGGCTGCGCAACACCGGCTTGTATCGCCAGGGCGTGTTTGTGGGCGGCTCGCTGCTCACCTTGCTCATTGCCCTGATGTGGTTGGCGGAGCGCGCGTTGGATCTGAAGCTGTTCGGTTCTTGAGGCTGCTGAGTTCTTGAGGCTGTGCGGGCTCAGGCGTAGGTGATCCAGCTGGCGTGTTCCTGGCTGTCCAGGTGCGCCAGGGTGTTGTAGCTCAGCAGCGTGTGGCGCTTGGGGTTGAAGGTAAATTCGCTCACCGCCGTGTTGCGGATGCGCATGTTGAGTTCAATGGTGGTCTCGGGCGTGGTGCCCAGCACGTGGCCCACGGCGGTAGAGATGGGTCCGCCGCTGGAGACGATCAGTACATTGCCCCCACAATTTTTTCGCACATGTTCCAGCGCGCTCACCACCCCATGCTGAAACTCCCGGTAGCTGGGCATGCCTTTGGGGCTGACCACGCCGTTCATCCACTGCGTCAAGCCGTCGCGCAGCAAGCGAAAGTGGTGTTTGTACAGCTCGGGCGTGTCGGGTTTGGTGAGTTTGTGCGGGTGCACAGTGGCGATCACGGCCTCGCTGTCGTACTCGTTCAGGCCGGGCCACAGGGTCGGTTGCAGCGTGTGCCCCGCCCCTTGGGCGATGCCGGACCAGGTCTGGGCGTGGCGCTTGAGGGTGCCGGTAAGCACCGTATCAAACTGCAGCCCTTTGCTGGCGAAGTATTCGCCCAGGCGAACGCTTTGGCGGTGCCCGAGTTCGCTCAGGTTGTCGTAGTCTTCGGCGCCAAACGAAGCCTGGCCGTGGCGTACAAGATAGAGAGTGCCCATGCCCTGAATCTAAGCGATGGCGGACGCTGCAACTTGTATCTTAGGTGACACATAGTCGTTTTCCAGAGCCGCCTGACGGCGCGCCCAAAGACCTGCGCACGGTTCGATGGTGCTTGAAGCTTAGTTGTTTTGAAGCACGCCCGCCAGCACGGACGCATCCACATTGCCGCCGCACAGCGTGGTCCCAACCACCTGGCCAGCGAGCAAGTGGCGCTCCTGCATGGCCGCCGCAAAGCTTGCCGCGCCCGCGCCTTCGGCCACGTTGTGGGTGTCGGTGTAGAGGTCGCGCATGGCCTGCGCCACCTCGCTGTCGCTCACCTTCACGATGTGGTCCAGGTGCGGCGCCAGGATGTCGAGCGCGGCCTGGTCGGCAATGCGGCAGGCCATCCCGTCGGCCAGCACCGTGGTGACAGGTGCCTCGACCACACGACCGGCTGCCAGCGAGTCGGCGTAGGTGGTGGCATGTTGACTGACCACCCCCACGATACGCGCCCTGTGGTTCAGCGCCAGTTTGGCCGCAATGGCCGAGCAGGCCCCTGAGCCCTGGCCAATCGGCACATACACCACATCGAGTTGCGGCACGGCCTTGAAAAATTCCCACCAAGAGGTGCTGACGCCGGTGAGCAAGTCGGGGTGAAAACTGGGGACCATGTGCGCGCCGGTCTGCGCGGCCAGTTGCATGGCGTGCTCGCGGCTTTCCTGAAAATCAGCGCCATATTCGATGAGTGCGACGCCCAGCGCCCGCATGGCGGCGTTCTTCTCAAGCGAGTTGCCCAGCGGCACCACAATGCGGCACGGCACGCCATGGGCACGCGCCGCCCAGCCCATGCTTTGCCCGTGGTTGCCGCGCGTGGCGCTGATCACGGTTGCTGGCAACTCGCCGCGCTGCTTCAAGGCGTTAAAGTAAGTCAGGCCGCCCCTGATTTTGAAGGCGCCCACCGGGGTGTGGTTCTCGTGCTTGACCCAGCACTCGGTCCCCAGGCGCTGGCTGAGCAGGGCCCAGCGGTATTGCGGCGTGGCCTGAAACTCGCGGTACACCACGTGGGCGGCGGCCTCAATAGCCTGGAGATTCGGCAGCGCGGTACTCACAGCACCACCGTCCCGTCCACGCAGGTGACCGACTCACCGCCAACCCACACCTGGCCCGCCTCGTCTTGCGCAATGTGAACCTGCCCGGCGCGGTCCAGGCAGGTGCCTTGCGAGGCGATGTAGGACGTGGGCACCCGGCCCTCATTGATGAGCCACTGGGCCAGGCTGGCGTTCAGGCTGCCGGTCACCGGGTCTTCGTCGACGCCGATCGGCGCGGCAAAGGCGCGCACCTCGAACTGCGTGTCGGCACCCGGCGCCTGCGGCGCGACCAGCCCCACCTTGGCCAGCCCGCGCAGCGCGGCGTGGTCGGGCCGCAGCGCGTG
>CAZBKX010000221.1:0-2803 GCA_964492535.1 uncultured Rhodoferax sp.
CGGCCGTACCAGGCCACGCCGGCTTTGACGTTGGGGCTTTGCTGCGCGTACAGCCAGGTGATGCGCCCACCCCAGCAGAAGCCGGTGATGGCCACTTTGCTGAGGTTGCCGCCGTTCTCACCCGCCCACTTGACCACGCCATCCAGGTCGGTCATCACTTGCGCGTCGGGCACTTTGGAGACGACTTCCGAGATCAGCTTGGCCATTTCGCCGTACTGGGTGGGGTCGCCCTGGCGCGCAAACAACTCGGGCGCAATGGCCAGGTAGCCCGCTTTGGCGAAGCGCCGGCAGGTGTCGGCGATGTACTCATGCACACCAAATATTTCCTGAATGACCAGCACCACCGGCAGGTTCTTTTTTCCTGCCGGGGCAGCATAAAACAGCGGCACCTTGAAACCGCTCACGCTACAGGTCGTCTCACCCGTTGTCAGACTGTCAGCGGAGGTCTTGATGGCGGTTTGCGCCATGATGGGCATCGTGGCGGCGGCATAACCCACCCCCAAAGCGACCTTCAAGGCGGTGCGGCGGGTGGCCCCGTCTTCGGTTGATTCACCCGGGCGCAACGCGCTGAGTTCGGACACTTGATCGCTATGGAGCATGGGGAGTCTCCTCTTTTGAAAAAATCAAAGTGTAGGCAAGCCCGCGCGCTGAAGCAAATAAAGGTGGATATTCTGGGCCCGCTCAGCTGAGTGGCCGAAAAGCAAACGCCCGGATCACCCTGCCCTGCGCAGGCAAAGAAGACCCCGCTGCCACACCCCCCCGGCTCCCGCGCCGTTCCTGAAAGCGGGCCGGCAGCCGGATGGATTGGTCGTAGCGCACGCGGCGAACGGGATCAGACAACACAGCGTAAGCGTCATTGAAGCGCGACTGCTGCGCCATGGCCTCCAGTGCACCCGCATGCTTATCGGGGTGGCTGCACTGGGCCAGACAGCGGTAAGCAGCGCGGATCACGCGCACGCTGGCATAGGGGCTGACCTCCAACAAGTCATAAAGCGTGGTTTGAAAGGTCATGGGGTCAATGGCGTTTTGTGTGTGAGGCCTGAAGCCCGCCAAACCATTGTTGTACGGGTAATGGCGCCCGCGCTTGCGCATTCTCAAATGCGTCTGCGACGGGGACTGCGACAACACCTTCAGTGTGTTTGCGCACAGATGCCCTGCGCAATTGACGGCATGCTGGGCCTCTAACTATTGAAAGCACCCATGTCCAAAAAGCCTGAATTGACCAGCATTAAAACCCTGCGCAGCGATGCCCGCAAAAATATCGAGCACGGCGCGGTGACGGCAGGCTACAAGGCCGACCGTGAAGAAGTTCTCAAACAACTCAACCAGGCCTTGGCCACCGAGCTGGTGTGCGTGTTGCGCTACCGCCGCCACTACTTCATGGCCCGTGGCATCCATGCGCGCGGTGTGGCGGCTGAGTTCCTGGCTCACTCCAACGAAGAACTAGGGCACGCCGACAGCCTGGCGGCGCGCATTGTGCAATTGGGCGGTGAGCCCAACTTCGCGCCCAATGACCTGGCCACCAGCAGCCATGCCGAATACGTGGCCGCAGACTCCCTGTCCAACATGATCAAGGAAGACCTGATCGCCGAGCGCATTGCCATTGACAGCTACCGCGACATGATCAATTACCTGGGCCAAGACGACTCGACCACCAGCGACATGCTCAAGGGCATCCTGGCGGTTGAAGAGCAACACGCCGATGAGCTGGCCGACTTGCTGGAAGACTTCCCTCACCAAGAGTAGGCCACCGCCGTGACCAAATATGCAGCGTCCTTTGGCGCCATCGCATTGATCATGGTCGCTCTTGACGGGCTGTGGATCGGGGTGATCGCCAAGCCGCTGTATCAGCAAGGCATTGGGCACCTGATGGCGCAAAACCCCCGCTTGGGCGCGGCAGCGCTGTTTTATGCCGTCTATTCGCTGGGGTTGCTGCTGTTTGTTGTGGTGCCTAGCGGCGAGGCCAGCATTTGGCACACCCCGCTGATGCGCGGCGCCCTGTTCGGGTTCTTTGCCTACGCTACCTACGACCTGACCAATCTGGCCACCTTGAGGGATTGGCCAATGGGCCTGTCAGCACTCGACATGGCCTGGGGTTCGATCGCCAGTGCCGCTGCGGCGGTAGCGGGACACTTTGCCTATCAGTGGGCCAAATGACGCTCGGCTGCGGGCTTTGGCCGGCGCCACGCGCAGGACCTCGGGTATCTCAATTGAAGAGACATCAGCCCATCGCTTTCCACGGGACGCCAAAGGATCTGAGACCACGGTGACGACCAGGAGAAGTTGTAAAGCCACACGGGTGCGCTGGCTGCGACGCGTTGTTCGGCGAAGCGCAGTGTGGAGATGCAACAGGTGCCGTGCGATTCCAGTGCTGCGAGCATGTCGCCAGGCGATGCGTTGGCGCGCACGTTTGAGTAGATGCCTTCGGCGCTGGCTGGCAACCTGGCACCGCGCAGCGCACCGGCGAAGGCGGGGCCTGGTATTCGGTCAAGGGTGCCGCCGGGCACCAGGCACAACCGGGCCTCCTCATCCGTGCAACGGATGAGCGAGCGAACCTACGCCCCGGCGTACTTCTGCAGTGCAGCCGGCGGCATAGAAGTAAGCACCGTGCCATCCACCATGGGCAAATGGGCAAATGGGCATGATCGTCGTATCAGGCAAGGTCACTGTCTTGAGCGGCAATATCGGTGAAGCGCTGAAGGTCAGTCAAGAACACGTCGTGCGCTCGCGTTCAGAGGCAGGGTGCACGAGTCACGGCGTCAGCGTCAACGTCAGCGTCAACGCAGAAGCTGCGAATCAGCTA
>CAZBKX010000222.1:0-2235 GCA_964492535.1 uncultured Rhodoferax sp.
TCGGCCGTGGAGAAGGTCTGCGAACGCTTGGTCGGGATGGTCGTGTTGCGCTCGATCAGGGGTGTGAAGACGCCGCCCATGGTCTCAATACCCAGGCTCAACGGAGTCACGTCCAGCAGCAACACGTCCTTGCGGTCACCAGAGAGCACCTGGCCCTGGATCGCAGCGCCGACGGCCACGGCCTCATCAGGGTTCACGTCCTTGCGTGGCTCCTTGCCAAACAATTCCTTGACTTTTTCCTGCACCTTGGGCATTCGGGTCATACCGCCGACCAAAATCACGTCATGAATATCCGAGGCGCTGACGCCCGCATCCTTGAGGGCGGTGCGGATCGGTGCAATCGTACGCTCGATCAGCTCTTCAACCAAAGACTCGAGCTTGGCGCGGGTCAGCTTGATGTTCAAGTGCTTGGGGCCGGATGCATCAGCGGTGACGTAAGGCAGGTTGATGTCGGTTTGCGCGCTGCTGGACAGCTCGATCTTGGCTTTTTCGGCGGCTTCTTTCAGGCGCTGCAAGGCCAGCACGTCTTTGCCCAGATCGACGCCTTGGTCTTTCTTGAACTCGGAAATGATGAAATCAATGATGCGCTGGTCGAAATCTTCACCGCCCAAGAAGGTGTCGCCATTGGTGGAGAGCACTTCAAACTGCTTCTCGCCATCCACATCGGCAATTTCGATGATGGACACGTCAAATGTGCCGCCACCCAGGTCATACACCGCAATCTTGCGGTCGCCTTTTTCGTTCTTGTCCAGTCCAAACGCCAAAGCAGCGGCAGTGGGCTCGTTGATGATGCGCTTGACATCCAGACCGGCAATACGGCCTGCGTCTTTGGTAGCCTGACGCTGCGCGTCATTGAAGTAAGCGGGTACCGTGATCACGGCCTCGGTCACGGCTTCACCCAAGTAGTCTTCTGCGGTTTTCTTCATTTTGCGAAGAATGTCGGCGCTGACTTGCTGGGCAGACATTTTCTTGCCACGCACTTCGACCCAAGCGTCGCCGTTGTCGGCGGGCACGATTTGGTAAGGCATGAGGTCAATGTCTTTTTGGACCTCCTTTTCAACAAACTTGCGGCCAATCAGACGCTTCACTGCATAAAGCGTGTTTTTGGGGTTAGTCACGGCCTGGCGCTTGGCCGAGGCACCCACCAACACCTCGCCGTCTTCCTGGTACGCGACGATGGACGGTGTGGTGCGTGCGCCTTCGGAGTTTTCAATAACCTTGGGCGTGTTGCCTTCCATGACCGACACACAGCTGTTGGTAGTGCCCAGATCGATACCGATGATTCTTCCCATGACTTTTCCTTAAATGTTTGGGGCCAGAGCAATAAGGCGGTTGAGGCCTTGGTCTGTCCGCAAAGGGTTTTTAAATTCTGCTGCTAGTGAATTGCGGATGAGTTGAAATTTTTCAAGTCATCCGTTTGTTTATTTCGGTGCCGAGACCGTGACCAGGGCCGAGCGCAGCACGCGGTCAGCGATGGAATAGCCTTTTTGCAACACCGTGACCACCGTATTGGCGTCCAGTTCCGAGGGCACCACACTGATGGCCTGGTGCTGGTGCGGATCGAATTTGGTGCCGGCTGGCGGGTTGATGGCCAAGACTTTGTTGCGTTCCAGCGCGGCATGCAATTGACGCAATGTGGCTTGGGCGCCTTCGCGAATTTGTTCAGGGGTGGCGTCTTTGATGATCAGGCCCGCCTCCAGGCTATCGGCGACTGGCAGTAGGCTTTCTGCAAAACTCTCGACCGCAAACTTGCGAGCCTTGGAGATTTCTTCTTCGGCACGACGTCGGGCGTTGTCAGCTTCAGCCTTGGCACGCAAGAACTGGTCTGCCAAGTCGGCGTTTTTTGCCTTGAGGTCAGCCAGATCGGCTTGCGCTTGCGGCAAGGCATCTGATTCATTGGCCGCTTGCGCTGCTGCCATTTCTTCCACGCTTTGGTAAGCGTTGAGAGGTTGATTGGGTTGGTTTGTATTGGGTTCGGACATTAGAGCGCTCAATGTGAAAAACGATCTTCGGTAGTTGGGGGCCTCTGCAGGCGTTTCAAGACCGTGCAAGATCAGGCCGGGTCAGACGCCCGTGCCTTGGCAGATGGCAAGGCCGTCGGGCGCTGAAGACGCGGAAAGCGCCTCAGCGGGACACTTCCAGGAGTTCAACGTCGAATTTCAAGGTGGCATTGGGTGGAATGACACCACCTGCACCACGGGATCCATAGCCCAGTTCAGCTGGAATGATCAGGGT
>CAZBKX010000223.1:0-1913 GCA_964492535.1 uncultured Rhodoferax sp.
CTGCCCGTTAACCCGACGCAGCCAATTCCCGAAGCCTTGAAAGACACCATCGAGATTCGCCCCACGTCAACAGGCGCGACGGTGATCGTGCGTGGCGAGTTGACGGCGGAGGTGGAAGACTTTTTACTGGCCTCGTGCAAACCCGGTAAGCAGCAGCAAGCTGTGCAAGAAGTGATCGAGCGGGAGCGCGCCCGCCAAGACGCCCAACTGGCCCCGGCTTCGCGCGGCGTGCCATTCGCGCCGCTGCCTCAACTGTGCTTTGAGTGGGATGGGGAGTTGCAGCCGGTGGAACGCCGGGTGTTGGCTGAACTTGGCGACTTTGATTTGTTTGCCGAAGTGGTGAGCCTGCCAGGCTTCACCGTGCATGAGAGTGGCACCATTTTTGAGATCGACGTGTCTGGCGACAAAGTGGTTTTCGACAACGCAGAAAGTGGCCAACTGCATTTGAACGACGTGAAAGCCCATGCGGATGAACACGACCTGGTGCGCCACCTTGATCGGGCCTGTCGACAAGTAGACGTTGGACAGGCGGCATTGCTCAAATGGTTGCTGGCGCTGGTGCGGCATTTGATTGGTGACCGTGGATTGACGCTTACCGCCCTGGTGCGCGGCAAATACCTGCTGGCCGAGGCGGTACGACGTGAAATTGACCGCCGGCGGCTGTTGGCAGTGAATAGCGGGTTTCAGAAGGCGCTACCGGGCTTTACGGCTGCGCCTGTATTGGCTGACAGCTTTCGCCATGCGTTCACCTTCCGACCGAATCAATATCCAGCGCGCCCGCCGTTTTACTCTGGACGGTTCCGGTTCAAGAAACACTATTACTCTGTGATCAACGACTTGAGTGAGAAGCGCAAGGACGGAAAACCGGCGGAGGAATTTGTCTGCGCCCGCGCGATTGACGTGCATCCCGGCGTCAAGCATTGGGTGCGCAATGTAGAGCGGGACGAGCGCTTTTCATTTTGGTTGCCGACGGCTACTGATTACTTCTACCCTGACTTTGTGGCGGAGTTGCAGGGCGGCCGAGTGCTGGTGGTGGAATACAAAGGCGCACACTTGCTGCACGACCCTGATACCCGCGAGAAAGATCAGATTGGGCGGCAGTGGGAGGCATCGAGCGGCGGTAAATGCCTCTTTCTGATGGCTGTGGCGGATGACAAGGGGCGGGATGTGGCGACTCAGATTGGCCAGAAGATCGATCAATCGCTCGTTTGAAGCCGCACGCAGTGCACTTTCCTCAAACTAACAATTCAATAGCACTGCGAGCAATCACCCTGCCGGCCAGAAGCCGCTTTGCCATGCAAAGCACGGCGCGGTCCTTGCTCAGCAGCATGGCTTGGTGCGCCAGGGCGAGGTCGATGAACTTCTGGTCGTCCGGGTCCCGGCAGATCAGGGTAGCGCGGGGCGCCACATCCATCCGCTGCACCTGCGCATCAAATCGGACCAGCACCTCGGTCGCGCTGATTTGCGCTGCATCCAGGCGAAGCGCGATCGTGGGGTAGTCCAGCACCCGCTCCAACTCGTCGCGCATGGGCGCGGTGGCAATCCACTGGTAGGTCTGGTTCGCCAGGGCCTGCGCCAGCGGCTGGGCCAGCGGGTCCTTGAAGACAAACAGGTCGAGAACGATGTTGGTGTCAATGACGATCATGGGGCGTCTGGTTCGGGCGCGCAGAACCCTTGACCATGTCGAACTTGAACAAACGGCACTCGATCGGGCCGTTCCACATGGGCACGCGGCGCGACTCTTTCAGACGCATTTTGCCGGGCAGCTTGAGCTCGGGCGTGAGCACCCAGGCGGTCCAGCCGGCGTAGTGCTTCTTCCAGTGGGCGGCCAACTGGCTGAAGAATTCGCCGCCGTCCTCGGTGTGCGCCAACTCACGTGCACCAAAGCGACCGACCTGTTCATCACCGTCACC
>CAZBKX010000224.1:0-1642 GCA_964492535.1 uncultured Rhodoferax sp.
GGCGATGCGCACCCCGAATTCAAGCGTGTGCTGGCCGAAGCGCACGACGACGAGATGGTCGAATTCACCAGCGTTGCCGGCCTGCCGGCGCGCGCCGTGGCCACACCCTGGTTGCGCTCCTACCTGCGCATCGAAGACAAGCTGCAGGCCGTGGCCCACCCCAAGGCACGCTGCACCAAGTCCTTCGACTGCCTGGCGCAATGCGGGCTGCGCGACGGCACGCCGGGCTGGGGCCAGTTCTGCATCGACAACCAGCTCGCCGCCGCGCTGCGCGGCGACGTCAAGAAGGGACTGTTCTTCCGCGGCGTCGGTGACTTGCCCTTCGGCAGCCAGATCCGCAGCGTGCGCGAGCTGGTCGAACGCCTGTTGACCCCGGCCGCACTGCAGCCGGCCTGAGACCCTGGAGCGCCCGAATGAACCTGATTCGACGTCGATTGCTGTGTGCCATGACGGCGGCGCTGGCGCTGCCGGCGGCTGCCCGCACCGCCGCACCGCTGGTGCAGGTCTGGAAAGACGTCAGTTGCGGCTGCTGCCACGACTGGATCGATCACATGAAGGCCAGCGGCTTTGCCGTGCGCGCCTACGACGAGGGCAACGTCGCGGCACGCCAGCGCCTGGGCGTGCCGGCCCGGTACGGCTCCTGCCACACCGCGCTGGTCGACGGTTACGCCATCGAGGGCCACGTGCCGGCGAGCGAGGTCCAGCGCCTGTTGCGCGAACGGCCGAAGGCGCTGGGCCTCGTGGTGCCGGGCATGCCCATCGGATCGCCCGGCATGGACGGTCCGGCCTATGGCGGCCGGCGCGACGCCTACTCGGTGCTGTTGCTGGGAACCGACGGCAGCACCAGCGTCTATGCATCGTACGGGGCTCGCGCCCCGGGCTGATCCCGACATACACGCCGACCCTGGCCAGGCTTGCCCTGCGCCGCTGCCGGTGAGAGCATCACGACACACCCCACCCGGAGACACCCCATGGCCAAACCGATGTTCGATGCCGAAGCGCTGATTTCGATGTTCGAGACCGCCACCGCGCGCCAGGGTGCGCAGCTCAAGAAAGCCGTGAGCGATGCCACGCTGGCATCGTTGCAGGGCCGAGAGCTGACGCTGAAGAACATCCGCGCCGCGCTCAAGGCGGTGACCGAAGCCGCCGGCACGGGCGCAGCGAAGAATCTCACGGCAGGTGTCGACGCCGAGGCGCTGCTCGACAAGGCCGTGGCCGGCATGGACGACGCCCTGCTCAAGGCCGTTGAAGCCAATCGCGTGGCCCTGGGCCAGCTGGTATCCCAAGGCGCCGACTTGCGCGAGAAGCACCTCAAGAAGGCGCTCGACGACCTGGAAAAGTTCGAGGACACGATGTTTGCCGCCGTCAAGAAGGCGGCCACGGGGGTGGAAGGCCCGATGGCCGGCGCCTGGAGTCAGGTCCTCGAGAAAATGCAGGCCGGCGGCACCTTGTCGGGTGCCAAGGCCTCGAGCGCGGCGGAGCAATTGGCAGAGCAGATGCAAGGTGCCATGCGCAGCTCGCGAGCCGCCTCGATGCGCGCCGCGCAGGTGATGGCCGAAAGCTACACCGCCATGGTCAGCGGTGTGCTGCTGGGCATGTCAGACGCCCTGCAGGCGGGTGCGGCACCGAAGAAGACCAAGTA
>CAZBKX010000225.1:0-2554 GCA_964492535.1 uncultured Rhodoferax sp.
AGCTCATTTGCCATGGGATACCCTTTCAATGGCGTTTGTTTGATTGGATGCAAATAGGTATGAAATCATGCTGTTTCAGGCTGTTTTTTTAGTTGGCCGGTTTGGGATCCGCTGAAACCGGTGTTCGTCCGGTGCCCATGAGCCGTTCCTCGGCCTCACGCGTCATGACAATGATACTAATTCTGCGATTGGCCGGGCTGAATGGATTTTCTGCATCCAGCAAGAGGCTTGATGCCAACCCGACGACTCGGGCCAGTTTGTCGTCAGGCATGCCCGCCACAACCAACTCCCGCCGTGATGCATTGGCACGATCGGCCGAGAGCTCCCAGTTGCTATAGCCCCGGTCTGCGTTGCTGTAAGGCGAGCGATCGGTGTGGCCATCCAGACTGATTTTGTTTTCAACCCCGTTCAAGGCTGCCCCGATCTCTCTCAGGATGTCGCGCATGTAAGGCTTGACCATGGCGCTGCCGCTGTCAAACATGGGGCGCTTTTGGTCATCGACGATCTGGATCTGCAAGCCGTCCGGGGTTGTGTCCAGTCGTATTTGGGAGGTGAACTCACTGAGTTTCGGACTGCTGGAGATGAGCGCGCTGATTTTGGCGCTCAAAGCCGCAAGTTTTTTGGCGTCCTGTTTGGCGACCTCTGCCTTCACGGCTTCCGCCATTTGTTTTTTGGACTTGGCGTCCTGTCCATCACCCCGGCGCGACTGGCCCGCTTGCAGCGTCAGGTCACTGCCTCCACCGGTGATGACGCTGGTGCTGGCGCCAGCGCCGCTGCCACCCATCATGGATACCTTTAACGGCGCAGAGAAAAAGTCCGAAAGCCCCTTTTTGTCGCCCTCTGAGGTCGAGCCCAGCAGCCACATCAGCAAAAAGAACGCCATCATGGCGGTCACAAAGTCAGCGTAAGCGATTTTCCAGGCCCCGCCGTGAGCCGAGTGCCCGCCCTTCTTCACCCGTTTGATGATGATCGGTTGTAATTTTTTAGCTTCGGTGGCCATGGTCAGAGCCCGCGCGGATTATTTTTTCTTGACAAAGGTTTCCAGCTCGGTGAAAGAGGGGCGCTCGGTGGAGTACAGCACCTTGCGTCCGAACTCAATGGCGGTGGATGGGTTGTAGCCTTGCATGCTGGCCAGCAGGGTGGTTTTGATGCACTGCAGTTCTTTGCCCGCCTCTTCAACCTTTTGCTCCAGCAGACCTGCCAGGGGTTCCGCAAAGGCATAGGCCAGCAAAATTCCCAAAAATGTACCCACAAGGGCCGAGGCAATCATGCCGCCCAAAATGGCGGGAGCCTGGCCCACAGAGCCCATAGTGTTCACCACCCCCAACACCGCCGCCACAATGCCGAACGCCGGCAAGCCGCCGGCAATGCGCTGCAAAGCGGCTACCGCTGCGTGCTCCTCCTGGTGGTGGGTGTCAATCTCGCTGTCCATCAAAGATTCGATCTCGTGAGCATTCAAATTGCCAGAGACCATCATGCGCAGGTAATCCGTGATGAATTCCACCACGTGGTGGTCGTGACCTACATCGCCGTGTTTTTTGAAGATTTCGGAGTTGTGCGGGTCTTCAACGTCGCTCTCAATCGCCATCAAGCCTTCTTTTCTGGCCTTTTGCAAAATGTCAAACATCAAGGCCAGCAAATCCATGTAGCGGGCTTTGGTGTACTTGCTGCCCTTGAAGCAGGTTCCCAGCCCTTTGATGGTGGCCTTGATAACCTTCATCTGGTTGTTGGCAATGAACGCGCCGATGGTGGCGCCGCCAATGGTAATCATCTCAAACGGCAGGGCCGTGAGAATGACCCCGATATTGCCGCCGTGAAAGATGTAAACACCAAACACGCACAGCATCACCACAACCCAACCGATGATTACAAACATAGATGTATTGTGATTGCGAGACCGGCGGCCTCAAAGGTTGATAAAAATCATAATCGCATAGTTTAATTGAGCCTACCGGTCGCGCAAGGCTGTTAGAACAGCATTCATCCAGCAGTTTTCGCCGCCGCGAAAGTTGACAAGCCAAAATCGAAATTTGCAGAATGAAAACTGTTTTTCAAATTTTCAGGAGTAGACGGTGAAAGAGGATAAAGAACCGAATGTGTGGATAACTGCGCTAAAGCTCGCGCTTTTGGTGGCTATCATCATCGGCGCTGTGGGGCTTGCCCTTTGGTACGCCGCGCACCTTCAGCGGTTTGACGATTCGAGCAAGCCGCCGGCGACACCTGCAAGCTCATGGGGAATCGCTATCGACTCCCCCATCAGCCCCAAACGCTGACCGCCGGCTGACTTTTTCAACACGCTCAATGCAGCAAGATCCCGCCCGTACCAGCTCCCTTGCCCGCCCGGGCCGGTGGCGTACACAGGCCGCACTCAAAATGACGTGAATTCGCGTAGGCTTCGGTCACAAAATGCCCCCCGCACTTGCTGCACTTGGTGCGCCCCAGCATGTTGTTGTCCACAAACTTCACCAGGCGCCAGGCCCGGGTGATGGAAAGCAAGGGCTCCACCCCGCAAGCCGCAATCTGCTCCGTGTACAGCCGGTAAGCCTTCATCACC
>CAZBKX010000226.1:0-10202 GCA_964492535.1 uncultured Rhodoferax sp.
GGCGCCCTCGACGGCTTTTACGAGTGCTGTCTGCTCAAATTTTTCTTCACCCATTGGGTGATCCTCCAAAATGCTCTGTAGCCCGCATCAGGCCTCAGTTTTTGGGGATTTTAAGAGGGTCAACTGAGGAAAATAGGATCAATCAAAAACGTGGGGGTGCCGGTCTCAAACCAGTAGGCCCGGAATTCGCGCTTTTGAAACAGCAGCAGCAGGTCAAACGGGTTGTAAACGGAGTCGCCGGTCCAGTTGTAGCCGTTGTACCAGCGGCGCACCTCGTCGCGGTCCAGGCCAGGGAGTTCGGGGGCAAAGACGTGATCCACATCAGCATCGGTGTAGCCGCAGATGGCCGAGTAATCGGCATCCACGCTGATGTCGTTCAGGTTGTTGAGCCCCGAAAACAGGCTGACTTTGCTGAACTTGCTTACGCCGGTGATGAGGGCAAAGCGGATGTGGGCGTCGGAGTCTTTGATGACGGAGTACAGATCGCGCAGGGCGTCGCCCATCTGCCGCGCTTCGTCGGGGCGGGTGATGTTGTCGAGAATAGGTTTGTCATATTCGTCAATGAGCACGACCACGCGCTCACCGCTGGCGGTGTGCGCCTGCTCAATGAGCTCGGCAAAAATGCCGGGGATTGAGGTGCTGGCACAGGTGATACCCAGCAGGCGCTGCTGCGCGGCCAGCAGTTCGCGGGTGCGAATGTCAAAGTCTTGGGCGCTCCTGAGCAAGCCCGCGCCAAAACTGATACGAACTACCGGGCTGCGCCGGCTCCAGTCCCACTGGTCATGGACCTGCAGGCCACGAAACAGCGCCTCGTTACAGGCAAAGAGTTCTGCCAAGGTGTCAAGAAAAAGGCTTTTGCCAAAGCGGCGCGGGCGGCTCAAGAAGTAGTATTTACCCTCAGTGGCCAGCTTGAGCGCAAAGCCGGTTTTATCCACGTAATAGCAGTCGTCTTCCTGGATTTCCCGGAAAGTCTGGATACCAACAGGCAGTTTGCGGCGCAGCGTTGCCGGGGGGCTGGGAACGACAGGAGGGCTGCTCATCGCCCCATTCTAGGAGCTTGGTTCGCCGGCTGAGCCATGCACGCCCGGCACAGCGTCATGGCCAGGCGGTGCAGGGCTTGCCAGTTGTCGGTGGGCCAGTCGGGTTGCTTGAGGCCTTTGACGATGCCGTCCACCAGGTGGGCGGACTGCAGCAGTTGCGCCAGCAGCTTGTCGCTCAGGCGCGGCAGCGCGCGCTCGAACAATCGCTCTTTGGCGCCCCACACGCGCTGTTCGCGCAGGGCCATGGGCATGGGGCGGCCTTGGGCCATGGCGTCTTTGACCCGTTTCAAGGCGCGAATGTCCTCGGCCAGGGTGTAGTGCACCAGCACCTCGGCCTCGCCTTCAGCTCTCAATCCATCGAGCATGCGCTGCACGCGCAGGGGCTGCCCGCCCAGCACGGCCTCGGACAACTTGAAGACGTCGTACCGGGCCACGTTGAGCACGGCGCCTTCAATCTGCTCAAAGCTCAATTCGCCGGGGGCAAACAGCAGGGCGAGTTTTTGCACCTCCTGGTGGGCGGCGAGCAAGTTGCCTTCCACCCGGTCGGCAAAAAACTGCAGGGTGCGCTGGCCTTCTTCACTGGCGGCCACGCGCTGACCCTGGGCGGCCATGCGCTGGGCAATCCACTGCGGCAAGGCGTTGCGCTCCACGGGCTCCACCTGCAGGGTGACGCCAAAGCTCTCCAGTGCGCCAAACCAGGCGCCGCCTTTGGTGAGCTTGTCCAGGCGGGGGAGCATGACCAGCGTCAGGGTGGAGTCGTTACCGCGCGATTGCTCGGCCAGATGCTGCAAGGCCACACTGCCTTCCTTGCCGGGCTTGCCGGAGGGGATGCGCAGTTCAAGAATCTGCTTGTCGGCAAACAGGCTGAGCGACCCGGCAGCGGCCAGCACCTCGCTCCAGTCAAAGTGCGCGCCCGCCACGGTGTGCGAGGTGCGCTCGGTGAAGCCTTGGGCGCGGGCGGTGGCGCGAATAGTGTCGAGTGCTTCCTGGATCAGCAGCGGCTCGTCACCGTGCAGGGTGTAGAGGCTCTTCAAGCCCTTGCTCAAATGGGCGTTGAGTTGACCGAAGGCGAGTTGCATGGTGGCTTACAGCCGCACCGCGGCGAGCCGGCGCAGCAGTTGCTGGACCAGGTCGGTCTGCATGTCGCGGTACAGCAAGGCTTCTTCAGCCTCTTTGGCGAGCACGGCGGTCTCGTTGAAGCTGATGTCGCGTTTTTGCAGCATCTCGGTCTCGGGCACCAACTCATCCCCTTGGGGCGTTCGGACCCTGAACACCAGACGAATGCGCAGCTGCAACTCACGCACTTGGCCCGTGCTGCTGATGCCTACCACCACACGCTCGCGCTGCTCCCGCACAATGTCCAGAATCACCTGGGCCGTTTTGAGGGGCGCGCCCGGTGGCAGCAACTGCACGTTTTTGCCCAGTGATCGGCGCAGCTCGTCAGCCAGCGGACTGCCGGTGCCGGCCATGGCGAGCGTCTGAAAACCATAATTTTGATCCCCGCGCAGCTTGAAGCCGCAGCCCCCCAGCGCCAGGGCCGACAGGCCAAGCAGAGTGCCCCGGCCAAGGGATTGAAGGGCGGCGCGGCGTGTCATGGCGTGCGCCTCAAATCACCAGATTGACCAGGCGCCCGGGCACCACAATCACTTTTTTGGGCGCAGCGCCCTCACTAATTTTCTTGAACACCTCAGACTCGATGGCAGCCAACTCGATCTCGACCTTGGTGGCACCCGCCGGCACCACAATGGCACCGCGCAACTTGCCGTTGACCTGCAGCATGAGCTCAATCTCGTCTTGCACCAGCGCTCCAGCATCCACCTTGGGCCAGGGCGCATCCAGCAAATCACCCAGGGTGCCGGCATAGCCCAGGCTGTCCCACAGGCTGTGTGCGATGTGCGGGGTGGCCGGGTAGAGGCAGCGCAGCAAGATGCTGAAACCCTCGATCTGGGCCACCTGGGCGCCCGCGCAGTCGGTGGCCTTGAAGTCTTCCAGGGCGTTGATCATCTTCATGGCGCCTGAAACCACGGTGTTGTATTGCATGCGCTGGTAGTCGTAGTCCACCTGTTTGAGCACAGTGTGGATCTCGAACCGCAGTGCCTTGGCCTCTTTTCCAAAATTAACCTCATTCAGGCTTCTAGCCGGAGTAGCGCTTGCATGGGCAGCGTCCATATTGATAGCGGTCAACTTGACACCAAAATTCCATACCCGGCGCAAAAAGCGGTAGCTGCCCTCCACGGCCGCATCGTTCCACTCCAGCGTGGCTTCGGGCGGGGCGGTGAACATGGTGTACAGGCGCGCGGTGTCGGCGCCATAGCGGCCGATGAGGTCTTGGGGGTCCACACCGTTGTTTTTGCTCTTGCTCATGGTGCCCACACCTTCGTAGGTGATGAGCGTGCCCGCAGGGAGGTCGCCCTTGGCCTCTTTGAGTTTGGCGCCAATCACCTTGCCGGCGGCGTCATGGATGTCTTCGACCTCTTGTGGCCAAAAGTACTCAATGCCGCCCTTGTCGCTCTTGCGGGAGTAAATGTGGTTGAGCACCATGCCCTGGGTGAGCAGCTTGGTGAACGGCTCGTCGACTTTGACCAGCCCCACGGCCACGGAGTCTCCGGGGCCCTTCACCCGGATATCGCGCATCACCTTGGTCCAGAAGCGTGCATACAGCAGGTGCAGGATGGCGTGCTCGATGCCGCCAATGTACTGATCCATGGGCATCCAGTACTCGCCTCCGGCACCCACCATGGCCTGGTCGTTTTTGGGGTCGCAGTAGCGCATGAAATACCAGGAGCTGTCGACAAAGGTGTCCATGGTGTCGGTCTCGCGCCGCGCGGCCACGCCGCACACCGGGCACACCACACCGGCATGAAAACCTTCGTGCTTGTGCAGCGGGTTGCCGGAGCCGTCAGGCACGCAGTCCAGCGGCAGCACCACGGGCAGGTCTTTTTCAGGTACGGGCACGGCGCCGTGCTCAGGGCAATGGATGATGGGAATGGGCGTGCCCCAGTAGCGCTGGCGGCTCACGCCCCAGTCGCGCAGGCGCCAGGTGGTCTTTTTCTCGCCCAGGCCCTTGGCCTGCAGGGCGTGGCTCACGGCGTTGACCGCGTCCTTGAAAGACAGGCCGCTGAAGCTGTCGGAGTTGATGGTGACGCCGCGCTGCTTGTCGCCGTACCAGTCTTGCCACTGGTCGTAGTCATAGGTCAGGCCGTCAATCAGCACGACTTCGATGATGTCCAGGTCGTATTTTTTGGCAAACGCAAAGTCGCGCTCGTCGTGCGCAGGCACGCCCATGACAGCACCGTCGCCATAGCTCATCAGCACGTAGTTGCCCACCCAGACGGCGACAGGACGACCGGTCAAGGGGTGGGTCACAAAGAGGCCGGTGGGCATGCCTTCTTTCTCGCGAACCGCCAGCTCAGCCTCGGTGGTGCCGCCCTTTTTGCAGTCTTCAATGAAGGCCGCCAGCCGGGGGTTGGTCTGGGCGGCGTGGGTGGCCAGCGGGTGCTCCGGGGCCACGGCGCAAAAGGTCACGCCCATGATGGTGTCGGCGCGGGTGGTGAAGACATACATCTTGCCGTCATCGATCAGCTCACCGGCGGCGTTTTTGATGTCGTGGGGGAAGGCAAAGCGCACGCCTTCGCTCTTGCCGATCCAGTTTTCCTGCATCAGCTTGACGCGCTCGGGCCAGCCGGGCAAGCCGGTTTTGACGTGCTCCAGCAGCTCGTCGGCGTAATCGGTGATCTTGAGGTAGTAGCCGGGAATCTCGCGCTTTTCCACCACGGCGCCGGTGCGCCAGCCCTTGCCGTCAATGACTTGTTCGTTGGCCAGCACGGTCTGGTCGACCGGGTCCCAGTTGACGACCTGGGTCTTGCGGTAGGCAATGCCACGCTCCAGCATTTTCAAAAACAACCACTGGTTCCACTTGTAGTACCCGGGGTCGCAGTTGTCGACCTCGCGGCTCCAGTCAACGTCCAGGCCCATGGCCTGCATCTGGCTCTTCATGTAGGCAATGTTCTCGCGCGTCCACTGGGCGGGGGGCACGCCGTTCTTCAAGGCGGCGTTTTCCGCGGGCAGGCCAAAGGCGTCCCAGCCCATGGGCATGAGCACGTTGTAGCCATTCATGCGCAGGTAGCGCGTGAGCATGTCGTTGATGGTGTAGTTGCGCACATGGCCCATGTGCAGCTTGCCGCTGGGGTACGGCAGCATGGAGCAGGCGTAGTATTTTTTTCTGGACGCGTCTTCGGTCACACGGTAGGCGTCGATCGCGGTCCAGTGGCTTTGAGCGGCTTGCTCGACTTCAAGGGGGTTGTATGTATCTTGCATTTGGATTCGCTATGGCGATCAGGGAGACCGCAATCACCCGATTTTAGGGTTGGACAGGGGGGGTGGCCACAAAACCGATGCGGTTCAAACCGGCTTTTTGTGCCGTGCCCATGACTTCGACAATGCGGCCATAGGGCACGGCCGCGTCGGCACGCAACTGCACCTCGGTCTCGGGGTCGCGTGCGGCGGCTTCCTGCAGCCGCCGGGCAAGCGCCTCGGCGCCCAAGGGGGTGTCATTCAAATAGGTTTGCCCTGTCGCATCCACGGCCAGGGTCACAAACGCGGGGGCTTGCCCGGGCTGGGCGGCCTCGGTCTGGGGCAGGTCCAGCTTGATGGAACTGGCCAGCAGCGGCGCGGTAATGATGAAGATGACCAGCAGCACCAGCATCACGTCGATCAGCGGGGTCATGTTGATCTCGCTCATCGGCTTGGCGCCTTGGGTACGTTCCAGTCGGCCAAAAGACATGGCGGGAGGTCCGGCTCAGGCCGCTGGCGCAGACTGGCTGCAAATGAGTTCACGCAGGTCGCGGGCAAAACCTTCCAGCTCGGCCTCAATGCGCCCAATGGAGCGACCCAAAATGTTGTAGGCCAGCACGGCTGGGATCGCCACAGCGAGACCTGCCGCCGTCATGATGAGCGCCTCACCCACGGGGCCGGAGATTTGGTCGATGGTGACCTGGCCCGCATCGGCAATACCAGCCAGGGCATGGTAAATGCCCCACACCGTGCCCAGCAAGCCCACAAAAGGCGCGGTGGACCCGACGGTGGCCAGCAACACCTGCCCGTAGTGCAGCTTGGCCAGCGCCGCATGCAAGGCATCGCGCAGCACCCGGGTGAGTTGCTGGGACCGGTCACCAGCACTGGCCAGGGTGCCATTAGCTTCTAATTTAGTAGCTGAAACCATAGGAGACACAAGGGCCAGAGGGTCAAAAGCCTTTAATTTGACCAAGGCCTCATCCACCGTTACCGACTGCCAGAAAGCGGCCACGCTGCGCAATACGTCGCCGGTGGCGCGGTGCAACAGCCATGATTTCCAGACAATGACGACCCAGCTGCTCACCGACATCGCCAGCAGGAGCAAGGTCACCGCCCGGCTGACGCCATCGCCCTGCAGGATCAGCTGGGCGAGGCTCATTTCAGGTTGAGAACATCAAACATGTCGAACAAGCCTGTCTTGTGGCCCACCAGGAAGCGGGCCGCCCGCAAACTGCCCTGCGCGTAGGTGACGCGGCTGGACGATTTGTGTGAGATTTCGATGCGCTCACCCGTGCCGGCGAACAGCACGGTGTGATCGCCCACGATGTCACCACCGCGAATGGTGGCAAAGCCGATGGAGGAGGGATCACGCTCGCCCGTGACGCCTTCGCGCGCATAAACAGCGCAGTCTTTGAGGTCTCGCCCCAATGCGCCAGCGATGACTTCGCCCATTTTGAGGGCGGTGCCGGACGGGGCATCGACCTTGTGGCGGTGGTGCGCTTCGATGATCTCGATGTCGTAACCCGTAGACAGCGCCTTGGCAGCCATCTCCAGCAGCTTGAGGGTGACGTTCACGCCCACACTCATGTTGGGCGCCATCACGATGGCGATGTCGCGGGCCGCTTCTGCAATTTCGACCTTTTGCTGGTCCGAGAACCCGGTGGTGCCAATGACCGCATTGACGCCCAGATCGCGGCACACCCGCAAGTGCGCCAGCGTACCTTCAGGGCGGGTGAAATCAATCAGGGTGTGGGCGCCTTTGAGGCCTTCAGCCAGGTCGGCGGTGATCGCCAAACCACTGGTGTGGCCCAAAAAAGCCATGGCGTCGGTGCCCAGGGAGGGGCTGGCCACAACATCCAGGGCGCCGCTGAGTTGACAGTCGTGGGCGGCATTGAGCGCCTCAATGAGCATCTGGCCCATGCGGCCGGAGGCGCCAGCGATGGCAATTCGGTGAGGTAAGTTGTGA
Organism: uncultured Rhodoferax sp.; assembly: GCA_964492535.1. Lineage (GTDB taxonomy): Bacteria > Pseudomonadota > Gammaproteobacteria > Burkholderiales > Burkholderiaceae_C > Rhodoferax. The sequence continues at coordinate 7,300 of CAZBKX010000226.1, forward strand.
GTCATGGGGCGTCTTGCTGCATTAACGGGCCAGAGGCTCCAGCGGAGGATAGCTCGACGGCAGGGGGGGCAAAGGCTTTGGCTCAGGTGCTTTGGCAGGCGCCGGCAGCTGCTTGAGTTGCTGCTCGGTCAGCTCCAGAACAGGCACTTTGGCCGACGAACGCCCGGAGTCCAGCGAGGTCACAAACTCGGCTTCGGTGGGCAAGGGGTCGGCATCAAGACGCTCCATCGCATCGCCCTTGAAGTACACCGTCACCTTGCGTGACTGGGGCTCCAGGCCCTGGCGCTTGAAGGTGAACACGTAGTCCCACCGGTCGGCATGGAAAATACTGGTGAGTAGCGGGGTGCCCAAAATGTCGCGAATCTGCGCCCGGGTCATGCCCGGTTTGAGCGCTTCGACCTGCTCTTTGGACACAAAGTTGCCTTGGACAATGTCTATCTTGTAAGGTGTCACCAGACCGGCGATCTGGTTGTTGGCGCTGTTCAACGTACTGCACGCGCCTAAGCTTGCGCTCACAGCAACGAGCAAACTCAAACGGGCGCCGAGACATTGGTAGTCAAACATGGGGTGTACTGTGGCAATATGATCGGTGGATTGTACCGACTGTGCCTGTAGCCGCAGTCTGCCCGATGGCAAGAGAGAGACCTATATGACCAATATCGACGAACTGAAAAATACGGGGCTGAAGGCCACTTTGCCCAGGCTGAAGATCCTGGAAATTTTCCAGAAAGGCACCCAGCGGCACATGACGGCCGAAGATGTGTTTCGGGTCTTGCTGGAGGATCGCTCCGATGTGGGACTGGCCACCGTGTATCGGGTGCTGGCCCAGTTTGAACAGGCGGATATTTTGAGCCGCAGCCATTTTGAGAGTGGCAAGGCGGTTTTTGAACTCAATGAAGGGCAGCACCACGACCACCTGGTGTGCCTGGATTGCGGAAAAGTGGAAGAGTTTTACGACGCCGAAATCGAGAACCGCCAGCACGCGGTGGCCAAAACCAAGGGCTTCACGATTGCCGACCACGCCTTGAGCCTGTACGCGCACTGCACCAAGGACAAATGCCCAAGCCGGCCTGTGACCTCGCGTAACCCGGCTTAATTCTCGGCGGCGTCCATGGCCTTGCGGTGGCGCTCGACAAACTCCTGGTAGGTGTCGATCCCTCGCAGTTGCAAAATGGTGTTGCGCACCGCCGCCTCCACCAGCACCGCGATGTTGCGACCGGCCACCACCTGAATCACCACCTTGCGTACCGGCACCTCCAGCACGTCCTGGGTCAGGGGCTCGTAGGGAATACGCTCGTATTCGCGCTCCATGGTCTCGCGGCGCACCAGGTGAACAATGAGCTTGAGTCGCATGCGCCGGCGAACGGCGGTTTCCCCAAAAATAGCGCGGATATCGAGCAACCCGATGCCTCGCACCTCCAGTAAGTTCATCAACAGCTCGGGGCAGCGCCCCTCGATGGTGTCTTGATTGATGCGAAAGAGGTCCACTGCATCATCCGCCACCAGGCCATTGCCACGCGAGATCAGCTCCAGCCCCAACTCACTCTTGCCCAGCCCGGATTCACCGGTGATCAGCACGCCCAGACCCAAAATATCCATGAACACGCCGTGCATGGTGATGCGATCAGCGAAATGCTTGGACAAATAGGCCCGCAAGATGTCGATGACAAAGGCCGATGACCCCTGGGTCGAGAACATGGGAATCTGGGCACGCTCGCACATCGACAGCAAGGCCTGTGGCGCCACCTGTCCATCGGCCAGGACCAGCACGGGCGGCTCCAGCGTGACGATGCGGCTGATGCGCCGGGCGCAATCCTCGGGCGTGGCATTGGTGAGGTAGGCAATTTCGCGCTGCCCCAAAATTTGCACGCGGTACGGATGAATGTAATTGAGGTAGCCCACCAGATCGGCCCCGGAGCGGGCCGCGCGCACAGCGACTTCATCAAACCGGCGCTCGGAGGCCCCCAGGCCGGCGAGCCACTCCCATTTCAGGAGGCCCCGAAACTCTTCGAACAAAACATCGGCGCTGACAACGGTGGGCTTCATCGAAAGCTGGATAACTGGCAGCTGAGCGGCGAATCAGACCAGCTGGGTCGATTGCCAGCGGCCAATCAGCCCGAACAACTCGTCCGAACTGGCGCTGGTCGCCATTTTTTCACGCAACACAGCGTCGCTGAGCATTTCTGCGATTTCGGACAGAATTTCAAGGTGTTTTTGCGTGGCAGCCTCGGGCACCAGCAAGAAAATCAACAAGTTGACCGACTGCTCATCGGGCGCATCGAAGCCGATGGGTTGGGCAAGCTGAATGACCGCAGCCATGGGTGACTTGAGGCCCTTGATTCGCCCATGCGGGATAGCCACGCCATGGCCCAGACCAGTGGACCCCAATCGCTCCCGCGAAAACAGGCTGTCGGTGACCAGTGACCGATTCAGACCGTGGAGGTTTTCAAACAAAAGACCGGCCTCTTCGAAGACCCTCTTTTTGCTTGAGGCATCAACATGCACAAGCACTTGTGCGGCGGACAGGATGGACGCGAGTCGATTCATATTTGTTGAGATTATGCACCCTGGCCCCTGGCGGGCATAAAAAAACCCGCTCCATGTTCGGGGCGGGCTGGACTGAATGGGGAATGACAACTTACATCAGGCGCTTGGGCGCCTCATGGTGATGATCTTGCACCCGGTCTTTGTGCCGGACAACCTGACGATCGAGCTTGTCGACCAGTTCATCCACTGCAGCGTACAGATCTGCGTGCGCGCTCTCGGCAAACAGGTCGCAACCTTTGACATGGATGTTGCACTCCGCCCGCTGCCTGCGGTCCTTCTCCTTTTGCTTCTCTACGGTAAGCAACACTTTGACATCGACCACTTGATCAAAATGCCGGCTGATCCGGTCCAGCTTG
>CAZBKX010000227.1:0-6298 GCA_964492535.1 uncultured Rhodoferax sp.
CCAGCCCTTTCATATTGACCGTCTGATGCGGGACCTTTCTGTCATCCTGTCAACCAATGTGGACCAGAAGCCCGTGGAAGTGCTCTTCGACATCGACCCCGGCACGCCCAAGGTTGCCCTGGGCGACGCCTTGCGCCTGCAACAGGTGCTGATCAATCTGGCTGGCAACGCCATCAAGTTCACTTCTGAGGGCGAAGTGCTAGTTCAAATCAAGGTGCTGGACCAGACGGCCAAGGGAACAACACTGGGCTTCTCGGTGTCCGACAGCGGCATTGGTATTGCCCCGGAAAATCAACGCCATATTTTTGACGGTTTCTCGCAGGCCGAGGCATCCACCACCCGCCGATTTGGTGGCACCGGGCTGGGGCTGTCCATCAGCAAGCGCCTGGTTCACCTGATGGGCGGCAACCTCGCGCTCGACAGCCAACCCGGGCTGGGCAGCACCTTTCATTTCGCCTTGACCCTGGCCGCTGCCCCGGCGCTGCCTCTGGACTCGACTGATGCCGAGCCTGCGCCACTGCGCTTGGTCAGCCCACTGCGGGTACTGGTGGTCGACGACAACCCCCATGCGCGCGATATTCTGGCTGCCATGGCGAGGTCCTGGGGCTGGCAGGTGGATGTGGCGGGCGACGGTGCCCAGGCCATCGCACTGGTCAGCGACGGTGCCCAAGCCGACCAGCCAAGATACCAGGCGATATTTGTGGATTGGCAAATGCCGGACATGGACGGCTGGGAGACCTGCCTGCGCATCCGCCAGATCATGGGCACACAGGTCACACCGCTGATCGTCATGGTGACCGCCCACGGCCGTGAAATGCTCTTGCTGCACACGCCAGAGGAGCACGCACAAGTCAATGGCTTTTTGGTCAAGCCCGTCACCGCCTCCATGCTGTTTGATGCCGTGGCCAATGCGCGCGACGAGCAAAGTGCGGCTCTGTTGTCACCGCCCGCCGTGTCGCCCCTGCAATCGCGCCCGCTAGCCGGCCTGCGTCTGCTGGTGGTGGAGGACAACCTGATCAACCAACAGGTGGCCCAGGAACTTTTGAGCGCGCAGGGCGCGCTGGTGTCCCTGGCGGTCAATGGCCAACTCGGCACGGAAGCCGTCGCCCGCGCTCAACCCATGTTTGACGCCGTGCTGATGGACCTGCAAATGCCGGTGATGGACGGTTTCAGTGCCACCCGCAACATTCGTACCGAACTGGGCCTGACCGAACTGCCCATCATTGCCATGACGGCCAACGCCATGGCCAGCGACCGCGCAGCCTGTCTGGCGGCCGGCATGGACGAGCATGTGGGTAAGCCCTTTGACCTGAAACACCTGACGGCAGTTGTGCTCAGACTCACCCACGGCCGCACGGCGGCAAATAAAGTCCCGCCGGCACCCGAACCCCTGCCACCGGCAGACGTTGATTCAGATGTAGAAGACGCACTGGAGCGGCTTGGCCACAACACGGGCCTGTATGTCAGCTTACTGACTTCCTACCTTACAGAAATCGCCACCTTGCCCGACCAACTGGACCGCAGCTTGCTTGCGGGTGACCGCGCCGGCGCAGCCCGTCTGCTGCACACCCTTAAGGGACTCTCCGCCACCGTGGGGGCGAGCGACCTCGCGGGCGTGGCCAAACAGATCGAGGGCGTCCTGAAAACTGACGATGCCAGCCTGACCCACGATGCCCTGCGGGGCTCCCTGCGCGACGCCGTGCAGCGCGCCGAGCAGACCATGGGAGACATTGCTGGACGATATGCCAAAGCACCTCAGACACCCGCGCCGGGCCGCGCAGCTGCTGCACCCGACCCCACCGCGCTGCGATCCCAATTGAGCGAGCTGCGGGAGTTGCTCAATCACTCTGACATGCGAGCCCTTGAGGTCTACGCCGGGCTGCGCGATGCGCTGGGACAAAGCGCGCCATCGTCATTGAAGGCCCTCGACAGCGCCCTGGCTGACTTCGACTTTCCACACGGCGCGGCCTGCTGCGACGCGTGGCTCCACCAACATCCGTCAGCAGCGTCCAGACTCGCCACACCATGACAACTTGCTCCCTTCGCTCCGCGCTGTCCTTGGCCCTTGGCCTGCTGTGCATGGGCACCGCCCAGGCACAGACACCATCCAGCCTGCTTGACAGGATACAAGCCAGCCGTGAAGTGCGTGTGTGCATTTGGCCTGACTACTACGGCATCAGCCTGCGCAACCCCAAGACACTCCAGTTGTCCGGTGTGGATGCTGATCTCGCGCTGGAACTGGGCAAAGACCTGGGCGTGCGGGTCACGTTTGTGGACAGCTCCTTTGCCAAGCTGGTACCCGATGTCACCGGCAAGCGCTGCGATGTAGCCATGTTCGCGGTAGGCATCACGCCCCAGCGCACCGACAAGCTGCGCTTCACGCAGCCCACCCTGGCCAGTGACATTTACGCCATCACCACCCGCAACAACCGGCGCATGAAGACCTGGGACGACATTGACAAGCCGGGCGTGGTGGTTGCCGTGATGAAGGGCACCCTGCACGAGCCCGTCATGCGCGACCAGCTCAAGGCGGCGCAATTGCTGGTGGTAGACACCCCGCTGGCGCGGGAGCAAGAGGTGGAGTCGGGCCGGGCCGATGTGTTCATGACCGACTTCCCCTACAGCCGGCGCATGCTGGAGACCACCGACTGGGCCCGCCTGATTTCGCCCGCCAGCACCTACCACATGACCCGCTATGCCTACGCCGTGGCGCCCGGTGACGACGCCTGGTTCAAACGCATGGAGCAATTTGTAAGCGACATCAAGCGGGACGGGCGCTTGCTCAAGGCCGCCAGCCGTTACAAGCTTGATCCAATTGTTGTGAAGAACTGATGGACTCCCCCCAGGCCGTCGTGGACAATATTTTGGTCAGATCCGGGGGCTATTCCCGGCTGGCCTACGGTTTCCTGGGCCTGTTTGTACTGGCGGTGCTGGGTGCCGTGGCCATGTTCAGCTACCAAGACCGCGCCACACTGCTGGACCGGCAGTTACAGCGCGCCCAGAGCAACGCGCTGATTTTTGAAGACCAGACCAGTCAGACCCTGCAGCTGATTGAAAACACCATTTACACCGTGGCCGAAACCTCGGACCAGCCGCTGCTAACCACCCCGGGCGACGAGCTCAGTCAACTGCTCAAGCGCCTGCAGTTCAACCAACCTGCGCTGCGCTCCCTGTCGGTATTGAATGCCGCGCACACGGTTTATGCCAGCACCAATGCGGCCAATGTGGGCGTTGTGATGGATCTCAGCCAATTCCTCCCCGCTGACAGCGGCACCCAGCCCAAGAGCACGCTGCGCCTGGGCCCTGTGTGGGAAGGGCGAGACTTGAGCACCGGGCGCGCTACAACGCCCGAGCAGCCGGGCGACACGGAACTGCCCTCGTTCATACCCGCCGTCCTGCGGTTGGGCAGTGGGCCTGAGGCGACCTGGGTGCTGGCGGCTATCAATACGGATCACCTGCTGGGCCGGCAAAGTCGTTTCAACCAGTCGGAGACGGACCGCTTTCAGTGGGTCCGGCTCGACGGGCGGGTGCTGGTCAGCACCGAGGCAGTGCCTACCGGGCTCGATTTCTCTCCGGCGGCCTTGCACACAAAAATCCAGCTTGAGGAACTCGGTACCGAGTTGAGCCATGGCCTGATGGCTTTCAGAACCTCCACGCGATACCCATTTTTTGTCACCGTCCGCATTGACGACCAAGCCACGCTGGCCCCTTGGAAAGCGCGCACCCTGGGGATATGGACCGCCACGCTGGCGGCGCTGGCCATGGTGGTGGGCGGGACCATTCTGCTGGCCCGCCGGATCCGCCAGAACGAGCAATTGGAGCTGCTGCAGCAGCGCGAAATTGCACTCGCCCGGGACAAGGCCGAGGCGGCCAACGTGGCCAAAAGCCAATTTCTGGCCAATATGAGCCATGAATTGCGCACGCCCATGAATGGCGTCATCGGCATGACTGAGCTGGCCTTGGGCACGGCGCTGGATGCCACCCAGCGCCGCTACCTGGATACGGTCAAAAGCTCGGCCCAGTCCCTGCTGGTGATCCTCAATGAAGTCCTGGACTTCTCCAAGATCGAGGCCGCCACGCTGGAAATGGAGCACATCCCGTTTAATCTGGTGGCTTTGGTCACCGATACCTTGCCCGGCATTCAGATTCGCGCCCGGCAAAAAGGGCTGACACTGGACTTCATGGCGCCCGCCGACCTACCCAGACTGCTGCTCGGCGATCCCGGGCGCATCCGCCAGGTGCTGACCAACCTGTGCGACAACGCCGTCAAGTTCACCGACCATGGAAGGGTGATCGTGCGGCTGGAGTCCTTGGGTCAGGCGGTCACAGGGCATGAAATCAAGGTGTCGGTGAGCGACACCGGTGTGGGTATCGCGCCGGACAAGCAAAAGCTGATTTTTTCAGCCTTCTCTCAAGCCGACACGTCCATCACCCGCCAGTTTGGGGGCACGGGCCTGGGGCTGACCATCAGCGCACGCCTGGTAGAACTGATGGGTGGGCAACTCGGGGTTGACAGTGTGCCGGGCCAAGGCAGTACCTTTCACTTCACCGTGAAGCTGGGAGCCGCGCAGGCTACGCTCGCGCAACCGCCGGCGATACCCGTTGCTGCGCCGACCCGCCCCGCGCGTGCCCTGCACGTATTGCTGGCAGAGGATCACCCCGTCAACCAGCTTCTGGTCACCACCCTGCTGCAAACATGGGGTCACACCGTGACGCTGGCAGAAAATGGGCAAATTGCCGTGGACCTTTTCCCAACCGCACAGTGGGACCTGGTGCTGATGGATGTGCAGATGCCGGTCATGGACGGCCTGCAAGCCACCGCCCTGATTCGCACCCAGGAGTCCGGGCCACACCGGGTGCCCATCATCGCCCTCACGGCCCATGCCATGGGCACCGACCGGCTGGAGTACCTGCAAAGCGGCATGAACGACTGCCTGAGCAAACCCATCAACGCCACCGCACTGCGCGCCATGCTGGTGCGCCATACCAGCCCCCAACTCACTCCGAATTGACCACGCGCATCAAATATTGATATTTTTGGGCTCTAGCCGGCGTTTTATATGCCTAAGCAGCTATTATTAATATAGCACTCAAGCCCGCGAGTCCAATTGCAATATGGCCCATGCATTCAAGCGGCAAAATGTCATGGACCGCCTGCCGCTTGATGGCCTCTTTGGACAGGCCGAACACCACACAGGTGGCCTCGTTCTGCGCCAGGGTTCGGGCGCTGCCGTCGTGCAGCACCTTCATGCTACGGGCGCCGTCGTCGCCCATGCCGGTCAGGAGGATGCCCGACATGTCGCGCCCCGCGCAATCGGCGCTGACATTCAAGATTTCCAAATGCGGGGGCGTGACAAGGTAACCTTGCGCTCCGAGGGGCAACGCTTAGTCCAAACGGACTATGAAGTCACGGGTTTGTCTACGGCGAACGCGGCAAGCCCACTGGCGTGCCTGCATGTCAGCCACCCTGAGCGAACCCGCTCAGGAAAACACGAAACACTTCGCCCGCTTTTTCTAGCGCTTCCTGGGTGGCGGCCGGCGTTTGCAAAGCGCTGTCCAGTGTGGCGCGAAGCACCGCGAACTCTTGCCTATCGCCCACCTGCCCTGCCTCAAAAAACTGCAATGCAGGTGCCACCGCTGCACCCAAGTGGTGACGCAGCGAACGCTCAATCACTCGCGCACCCATCCGGGCTCCGCCCAACACATACAGGCACCCGGCCGCTTGCGCCGCGCTGGATACCGCCAACACCGGCAAGGGGCGCGCCCTAAACGTTGTGCTCGTATGGGCCGCATTGTCCTGGGGCAATGGCGACTGCAGTGCATTCAAATCGCGCTCAATATCGGGGGTGCGCCGGTACACCGCAGGGTCCGCCCAATGTGCCAGCGCTGGATAGGCAAGGGCAAACGCATCCAACGCCGCCTCCACCACCCGGTAGCAGTGCCACATGCGCTGCAGCAGTGCAGCGTATTCGGCCAAGGTAATGTCAGTGGCCACCAGTCTTTGCATGACCGACTGGTGGTCCAGCTGGTAGTGCAAGGCCTGGGTGCCTGCTCTTAACTGGGCGCTGGGGCTGAGGGCGAGCTCATTCATAAAGGAGGTGACTGTCAAACCGATTCGATTGTTATGGCCTCTATGGCGGCCACAGCCTGCTGCAAATCGGCTTCAGCCAACGGATGCGAGAACAAAAAGCCCTGCGCAAACTCACAACCATGGTCAGCCAACCAGCGCCATTGGGCCTGGGTTTCAACACCTTCAGCAATAACCGCCAGTTTGAGCCCTTGGGCCAAACCCACAATG
>CAZBKX010000228.1:0-3465 GCA_964492535.1 uncultured Rhodoferax sp.
TTGACGGTGTCGGCGCGGCCATCGTACTCAATGACCTCGCCTTCACCTTCGATGAACTCGTCCAAGCCTTCCCGCTTTTGCCTGAAAAACGCCAGTTTTTCTGGTTCCGCCGTCACCAAGCCAAACTGGTTGCCACTGGTGTCCTGGCGCACCTCCATGCGGCCGCCCCGAATCAGGATGGTGCCTTTGGTCAAGACCACACGGCCCGTGAACACACTGATCTGCTTGATATCGTCGTAACGCAATGCGTCCGACTCGATATTCATGGGCTTGTTGCGATCAGCCCTTTCGGCGCTCGCAGTCCCGGCGCACAAAACAAGCGTCGCCATCAAAAGCCAGGGAGAGAGTGAGAATTTCATAAGGCACGAATCTTGCATAAATTTCTTGCCTTTTAATTGTAGCGATCACATGAGCCGGCCAACGAGCCAATCCGGGCGGCAAACTCATTTAGTGCGGCTTTCCGCCGCCGAGGTTGCGCTAACGCAAAGGTGCCACCCCCCGTGGCCGGGAGCCGGGGCGCCTTAACGCCCGGAACGCACTTGCGCCGCCAGGAACTCAACGACCTGCAACGCGCGGTCCATACTCTTGGACAGGGTGGCATCGGTGTAGAAGCGACCCGCCACCCCCAACGAGGGCACGCCTTCGACCCGGTAAGCGTTTTGCAACTGGGTCCCCCGAGTGGCCTTGGTGGCGACCGAGAACGAGTTGTACTGCTCCGTGAACTTGGCCTTATCCACGCCTTGCTTGATCACCCATTCCACGATGGCATCGGCCTTGGCCAGGCTCTGCTTCTCACCATGAATCGCGGCAAACACCTTGCTGTGCAACTTGTCCAGCAAACCCATGGCCTCTAGCGTGTAGAAGAGGCGTTGTTGCGGCACAAAGCTGTCCTGAAAAGCCACAGGCACCCGGCGCACCACAACATCTTTGGGCGCACGCTTGATCCAGCTCTCCAAGGCAGGCTCGAAGGCGTTGCAATGAGAACAGCTGTACCAAAAAAACTCGACCACTTCGACTTTTCCGGCAGGAGCTTCGACACTGGCTGGCTTCTCCACCACCAAATAGTCTGTGCCCGCCTGCGGGGGTTTGACTTGGGCAAACGCCCCTGTGGGCAACCAGGCTGCTCCCGCTGCGGCGCTGCAGGCCAGAGAAAAATCACGACGCTTCATCTTTAAACACTCCAGTTAAACCAGTGGGACAAGGCCCAACGTCAAAAGTTCAGCCCTCAACCTAGCGAGCGACGCGGACCAAGGCCGTGTCCATGCCATTGGACTCCAACCGTTCCTTGGACTTGTCGGCATCTTCCTTGCGGTCAAACGGGCCCACGCGAACCCGAAACACTGCACGCCCCGACTGCTCGCGCTCGGTCACGCGGGCCTCAATGCCGCCCAGGGACAGTTTGGCGCGCTGGGTCTCAGCATCTTCCGGATTGCGAAACGCACCCACCTGCACGAAGTAAATGAACGGCTCTACCGTCGAACCTCCCGATCGCGCTTTTGCCAAGTCCCCCAAGGGGTCGGCGGACACAGCAGGCTTGACTTCGGTCTTGGGCGCAGCAGCCTTGGCCTCTGGCGCTGGCGCTGGCGCAGGCGCAGGCGCAGGCCCGGGCACTGTAGCCGTGGATGCAGGCTGAAGGGCAGGCGGCGGCACAGGCACCCCCTCCGCCGAAGGCACCACCGGCTTGGCGGGGTTCTTCCCGTACAGCGGCGCGTTGGGGTCCCAGTCCTTGTTCTTGCGGGACTCTTCGACATCCTGGTCAGCCGAGCGGTTTTGCACTTTGTTGACAAAAGGCACAGGCACCTTGGTGACATAGACGGCCACGGCCAGCGCTGCGCCCAGTCCGACGACGGCCCCAATAATGAACCCGAGAAGGGTTCCCCCGCGTTGCTGCTTCATGCATTGACCTTCAAACAAGTTTCACTGAATCTACATCTTCTGCGGGGCACTTACACCCAGCACGGCGAGGCCATTGTGCAGCACCTGCGCTGTGGAAGCGACCAGCGCCAAACGAGCCTGCTTGACGAGTGGATCGTCCACCAGAATGCGTTCGGCATCGTAATAGCTGTGGTAGCAGGCGGCCAGCTCACGCAAGTAGAACGTCACGTCGTGAGGCGCAAAGTCAACGGCGGCTGCCGTGAGCATCTCGGGGTATTTGGCCAGCAACAACATCAACGCCTGAGCCTGCGGACTCACCAATGGCGACAGGTCAACGTCTTTCAGGGCGGCAGCGTCCCCTCCGTCTTTCTCGCGCCACGCCGCCAACACCGAACAAATGCGGGCATGGGCGTATTGCACGTAGTACACCGGGTTGTCGTTGTTCTTGGCCACCGCCAGGTCCACGTCAAAGGTGTACTCAGTGTCGGGTTTGCGGCTCAGCAGAAAAAAGCGTACGGCATCACGACTCGTCCACTCGATCAGGTCACGCAGAGTGACATAACTGCCGGCCCGCTTGGAGATTTTGACCTCTTCACCGCCTTTGACCACCCGCACCATGGTGTGCAACACATAGTCGGGGTAGCCCTGGGGGATGCCCACGTTGGCCGCCTGCAGCCCAGCCCGCACCCGCGCAATGGTGCCGTGGTGGTCAGTGCCCTGGATGTTGACGACCTTCTCAAAACCACGCTCCCATTTGGTGATGTGATAAGCCACATCCGGCACAAAATAAGTGTAAGTGCCGTCCCCCTTGCGCATGACCCGGTCCTTGTCGTCACCATACTCGGTGGATTTGAGCCACAACGCACCATCCAGCTCATAGGTTTTGCCGGCATCCTGCAGTTTTTTGACGACGGCGTCGACCTTGCCGCTCAGGTAAAGACTGGACTCCAGGTAATAGTTGTCAAATTTGACACCAAACGCCTGCAAGTCCAGATCCTGCTCGTGACGCAGATAGGCCACGGCAAACAGGCGCATGTCGTCCAGCGCATCGATGTCGCCACTGGCGGTGTACTCCCGGTCGTCGGAGTGCACCGTCTTGCCGGCCAGATAGTCAGCCGCAATGTCGGCGATGTAGTCGCCGTTGTAGGCCGGGGCGTTTTCGCCACTGGGCCACTCGGCATCACCGGGCTTGAAGCCTTTGGCGCGCAACTGGGTGCTGCTGGCCAGGGTGCCGATCTGCACGCCGGCGTCGTTGTAATAAAACTCGCGGTACACGTCCCAGCCCTGGGTCTGGAACAGGTTACAAATGGCATCGCCCAGCGCTGCCTGACGGCCGTGGCCCACATGCAGGGGACCGGTGGGGTTGGCCGAAACAAACTCCACTAGCATGCGGTGGCCTGTAGGCGAACGGGCGCCAAACTGGTTGGCCTGCGAGAGCACTTCGCGCACAATTTGTTGTTTGGCCTCGGGCTTGAGCCGGATGTTGATGAAACCCGGCCCGGCGATCTCGATGGCCGCCACCCAGCGCTGGTAGGGCGCGCTGGCCAGCAGCAGCCCGCACAGGGCTTCCGCCGTCTGGCGCGGGTTCTG
>CAZBKX010000229.1:0-1832 GCA_964492535.1 uncultured Rhodoferax sp.
CTCCCGCGGCTGAGAGGATAGGGCTCTGCAGCAGTGCAACCTGAGCGCTCAGTCCGCCCGTGGATTGCGGATGCATCCGCTCCCGGCTGTGGCTTGGGCTGCGGCCGGGAGTTTCTCGGGTGTGCTGCGCAACCACGGCCCAAAGCGAAAAACTGATCGTGCTTGGGCGGCGCAGCCGCTCACTTCTTCTTAAGGCCCTTGGGCCCCGTGGGCCAGAGTCGTTTAACCATCTGGCCAAGCGCTTTTCGGGATAAACGTTTTCCCAGCCGGTGTCGAGGGGTCTAAAGCCCAACGCACAACCTACTATCCGGGTCGGAGCCCGCAGGCTCGCCCAATATAACGTGTCCGAGTTATGGGGCTGGAAAACGAGCGCGCCCAATCTACCGAACGGTGGAGTGTTTAACCCACCAAGGGCGTGTACGGGTCGCGCGCCGTTTTCCGAAAATCGCTTCATGGTTCTGCTCTTAGCTAAGTCCAGGGCCGGCTCCGGGCGGGGGCTCTTCAGCTCATCTTCCAGCCCAGCGCCGCCGGCGTGGTCCGGCCGGTCTTCCACTTCCAAATGTCCACCAGCAACTGCCGGGCAAAGGCGACGATGGCCTGCTTGCGCCGCCGCACATGGGCCTTGGGGTTGAGCAGTACCCCGCGCCATTTCTTGACCAGCCAATAGTCGGGCTGCTGCAAGACCAGCCGCCAGGCGCATTCAATTAAACAGGTGCTCAGACGCCGGTTGCCCGCTTTGGTGATGCTCAGATCGGCGCGCTGCTCCCCGCTGCTGCTTACCCCGCCGGTCAGGCCCGGGTAGCTGCCCACCTGGCGCCGGTTCTGGAAGTTCTTAAAGTCCTTCATCTCGCTCTCAATGATTTGGTGCGTCAGGCGGCCCATGCCCACCGGCAGGCTCTCCGGCGCCGCCGCCGTCACTTGCCCCGTCAGTTGATTCACCTCCCGGTCCACAACTTCAATGAGCCGGCGGAATACCTCTAATTGCTTCACCAGCCATTCGGGCAATTGCACGTTCAACTTCTCCCAACGGAAAACCTGCCACCAACTGTTGCCCTGCCGATATCCCTGGCCCAGCAGCAGCATCCGACCCTGGGCCGCGAAACTCAGTCGCTTGCGACGCAACTGGTCGCGCTGCCGCACCAAGGCCCGCTTCTGCTCCTGCGCCGGAGTCGGCACGCGCACCACCGAAAAGGCCTTCTGGTTCCCCGCCACATATCGGTCCAGCCGCACCAAGAGTTCCAGCGCGTCGCGACTGTCGTTGCTCACGCCTTTGCCCCGACTGTCCAGTTTAGTGGGGCACACTACGTAATTGGTCACCCCCAGCTTCTCCAGCTTCCGATGCAACCAGTAGCCGGTCGGGCCCGCTTCGTAGCAACTGATCACCTGGTAACCCTTCTCGACTTGCTCCTTCACCCACACCAGAAACTTCGGCACCGGGAAGCGCTGCGGTCGCTGGGGATTGGCCCCGTCCAGTTGCCGAGCCACCATGATGCTGGCGGCGTGGGCGTCGAGCCCAAGCTTGCAGATTGTTTTGGCCGGAGCCGTTACGGTTGTGTTACTGTCTTTTTGTTCGTTAGTAGTATTCATAATCTGGCAGTTGTAGCACCGCTCGGGGCTCAACTGCCAGTTCTCATGTTATCTACCCTGGTACCATAGAACGGTTCGTCACGTTCCAAAGCACAGCCCGCCGGCGGCCCCGGACCCTGGTTCGCTCCTCCCGCAGCATCAACACACCTAATGGATACTGAAAAGCTTAAGTCAGAAATAACCCGGGACATTAAAAATGGATATATTCCTTGTTGTGTGGTTGCAACTCTGGGCACAACCGGAAC
>CAZBKX010000230.1:0-3694 GCA_964492535.1 uncultured Rhodoferax sp.
GTGTATTGACATGCCCGGTTCCAACGCTTGCCTCCCGGCCCCAGAAACTTTGAGAGGCTGAGCCACCGATGTTGTCCACACTGCTGCGCCGAATTTTGCTGGTTCAAGTCTTGACGGTCGCCCTGCTGGGGTGGCTTGTGACCCGGCAAACCGAGGCACCAAACTGGCTGGCTTGGGTAGGCGCCCTCGCCCTGCCCTTGCTCGGGGCCTTGGTGGCCACCGCCCTCACTGCCGTCAAGTCCAGAACGCCGGGCCAGCCTGGCTTGTGGTGGCGCTCGCTGATGTTTGAGTTTTGGGCCGGCCTGGTGATCTTCATGCTGCGCCAGCCCTGGGCGAAAACACCTGCGGTTTTGCTACCCGACAGCACCACGCCAGTCCGCGTTCCGGTGGTGCTGGTGCACGGCTACCTGTGCAACCACCGAGTGTGGGATGCCATTGCCCAGAGGCTGCTGGCGGCCGGGCACCCGGTGCTGGCAGTCAACCTGGAGCCGCTGTTCACGTCCATCGACCGCTATGCGCCCCTCATCGAACAAGCGGTTGAAACCCTGCGCCGCCACACCGGCGCGAGCCAGG
Source organism: uncultured Rhodoferax sp. (assembly GCA_964492535.1). Taxonomy (GTDB): domain Bacteria; phylum Pseudomonadota; class Gammaproteobacteria; order Burkholderiales; family Burkholderiaceae_C; genus Rhodoferax. The sequence continues at coordinate 574 of CAZBKX010000230.1, forward strand.
TGGCGCTGGTTGGGCACAGCATGGGCGGCCTCGCTATTCGGGCCTGGATGCGGGCCCACGGCCACGCCCGTGTAGCGCGGGTGCTGACCCTGGGCACGCCCCATGCCGGCACCCAGGTCGCGCCCAATGGACGCACGCCCAACGGGGCGCAGATGGCGTGGCAAAGCCAGTGGCTGCAGGCACTGGCACAAGGTGAGACGCCCCATGCCCGCAGCCTGATGCGCATTGCGCTGACACCGCAGGACAACATCGTCTTCCCCCAGATGGCGCAAGTGCTTGACGGCGTGCCGGTCACGGTCTTTGAAGGGCGCGGCCATCTGGACCTGTGCCTGGACGATGCCGTCATCAATTGGGTGCTGCAAGAGCTGAAAGATTTGCCCCGCGCCCCAAACCCCTCTTGACCCCACCCAAGAAAGCCACACCTCAGGAGCACGCCCCATGTCACGCATGAAACGCATCAAAACTTCAATGACCCAATTCCCGGACATCGCGCCCCCATCGATGGTTCTGCTGGCTTCTGAATTTCGGGTCTTTTGGGAATTGTGGGCCGGTTTGGTCAGCCACAGGCTGGTACAGCGACTGGTGCCCCAAGGCGACGGCCACCCGGTGCTGGTGATCCCCGGGCTGGGTGCCTCTGACACCTCCACTGCCTTGTTGCGACGGTTTCTGGATGATGTGGGTTACGCCACCTATCCTTGGGGCCTGGGGCGCAACAGAGGGCTGAAAGAAGAAGGGCCCGAGTTGATGCGCCAGCGACTGCAGTTCATCTTCGATCACCATGGCACCAAGGTCAGCGTGATTGGCCAAAGCCTGGGCGGCGTCTTTGCCCGCGAGATGGCCCGGCTGGACCCGGCCATGGTGCGCCAGGTCATCACGCTGGGCTCGCCTTTTACCGGCCATCCGCTGGCCTCGACCGGCACCCATTTGTACGAATGGCTCTCTGGCGACAACCTGGAAGACCTGGACTTCAATCAGCACCTGGCGATGCGCATCAAGCCGCCCGTGCCCACCACCTCGATCTACAGCAAGCTTGACGGAGTGGTCGCCTGGGAATGTTCTATCGAAGAGGGCCGGCCCGGTGGGGAAAGCATCAACCTGCGGGGCAACAGCCACATTGGCATGGGCAGCAGCCCCAACGCCCTCTACTTGATCGCTGACCGGCTGGCACAACCCCAGGACCATTGGCAACCCTACGAGCCCAAGGGCTTGGCCAAATTATTTTTTGGGCCCAACGATCATGTGCCCAAACCGCCAAAAGGCTCCGGTTCGTCAAGGCAACAGAGCCGCCACGCAGTTCCGTGAGCTTGTGCCTCCAAGCAAGTCGCCAGGGTGGCCTTGATCAAGGCCAGGCCCCGATAATTGGAGCATGACGAAACCCGATACGCCAAGCGACACCGCTCCCCCCAGCGCTCCAGCCGCCCGTCGCCCCCAACCCGAGTCCCTGCGTGACCTGTTCTGGTCCTTCACCCACCTGGCGCTGCAAGGTTTTGGTGGCGTGCTGGCCGTGGTGCAAAGGGAGCTGGTTGAGAAGAAAAAATGGCTTACCCGCGAGGAATTTCTCGAAGATTGGGCTGTGGCGCAAATTCTGCCGGGGCCCAATGTGGTGAATTTATCCCTGATGATTGGTGACCGCTACTTTGGCATGCGGGGCGCCCTGGTGGCACTGGCCGGCATGCTGGCTTTTCCGCTGATCCTGGCCTTGGCCCTGGCGGCCGCCTTTGCGGGTGTTGCTGACTCGCCCGGTGCGCAAGGCGCATTGCGGGGCATGGGGGCCGTGGCCGCGGGGCTGATCGGGGCCACCGGGCTCAAACTGGTGGGTGCCCTGAAATCCAATGTCATGGGACAGCTGGTGTGCTGGGGCCTGGCGGGCGTCACCTTTGTGGCCATTGCCCTGTTGCGCATTCCCCTGGCCTGGGTCCTGTTTGGCGTGGGTTCGCTGGCCTGTGGCTGGGCCTACCGGCAACTGGGGCTGGCCCGGGCAACACTGGGCGAGTCATGAGCCTGAGCTTGTCACTCACCCACTCGGACTGGCTCGACCTGTTCATTCACTTTTTGTCGCTGTCCCTGCTGGCCGTAGGTGGTGCCATCACCACCGCGCCTGACATGCACCGCTACCTGGTGGACCAACGGCATTGGCTCACCGAAGGCCAATTCACCTCCTCCATTGCCCTGGCGCAGGCCGCCCCGGGCCCCAACGTGCTGTTTGTGGCCCTCATGGGCTGGAACATCGGCTTGAATGCGGGTGGCGGCACAGGCGTGATGGCCTGGGGCTATGCCTCATTGGGCGTGGCCATCGCCATGGTGGGCATCATGCTGCCAAGCACCACACTGACCTTTTTGGCAGCCCGCTGGGGTCACAACAACCGCGAACTGCGGGCGGTGCGTGCCTTCAAGCAGGGCATGGGCCCCATCGTGATCGCGCTTTTGATCGCCACCAGCTGGATTCTGGCAAGCAGCCACGGCAGCGAACTCAAGAACTGGCCGATGTGGCTGCTCACCGGTGTCAGCGCCTTGCTGGTGTGGCGCACCAAATTGCATTTACTGTGGCTGCTGGGGACCGGCGCCTTGCTGGGCTGGGTCGGCTGGGTCTGACCGAGTGACGCTACTGCCACTACTGCCACTGATGCCACAATGCCGCCACCAACGGGCGGTCCCACCAATAAATCAATCCTGACAAGCTCCGGTATTCCTATGAAAAAATTCCTCTCGTTCCTCGTTTTTCTCACGGCTTCACTGGGAGCGCTGGCCGAGACCGTCGGTGAGGTCAGCACCACCTTCAAGTTGCTGAGCCCCAACGACAAGATCGTGGTGGATGTGTTTGATGATCCGGCAGTTGAAGGCGTGTCCTGCTATTTGTCGCATGCCAAGACCGGCGGTTACAAGGGTGCCCTGGGCTTGGCTGAAGACACGTCAGATGCTGCGGTGGCCTGTCGTCAGGTCGGACCGATCTCGTTCAAGGGCAAGATCGACAAACAAGACGAGGTGTTCAACGCCCGCTCGTCCTTTTTGTTCAAGCAGGTGCGGGTGGTGCGTATGGTCGACAGCAAGCGCAACACGCTGATCTATCTGGTGTATTCCGACAAGCTCATTGACGGCAGCCCCAAAAACAGCGTGACGGCAG
>CAZBKX010000231.1:0-4310 GCA_964492535.1 uncultured Rhodoferax sp.
CTGAACAAACGCTCCGACCCGCAGCCGGGGAAGTAAAACACCGCCTCGGTCTCCGCCGTGGTGGTTTTGGGGTTACGGATGATGGGCACGTAGTCTTTGTCTTCAATGTCCAGCAAGGCGCGCGCGGTTTTCTTGGGCAGACCACCGGGCAGCTTCTTGTTGATGAAGTGAATCACCTGCTCCTTGATAGGCGCAGTGCCAATCGACGCTGGCGGCGCCTTGGTTTGCTTGCGCGCCACCACCTTGAGGACGTCGGCGGCGAAGCGCTGCGCCTTGATGCCCACATTGACCATCGCCGAGCGGGCGAACTTGATCGTCTCCGGGTTGGTGGCGTTGAGCATGAACATGGCAGCCGCCCCGGCCGGACGAAAGCTCTTCTTGTCCATCTTGCGCAACAAATTGCGCATGTTCATGGAAACTTCACCAAAGTCAATGTTCACCGGGCACGGTGTCAGGCACTTGTGGCACACGGTGCAGTGGTCCGCCACGTCCTCAAACTCCTGCCAGTGACGAATCGAGATGCCGCGGCGCGTTTGCTCTTCATACAAAAACGCCTCCACCAGCAGCGAGGTCGCCAGAATCTTGTTGCGCGGGCTGTACAGCAGATTGGCGCGCGGCACGTGGGTGGCACACACGGGTTTGCACTTGCCGCAACGCAGGCAGTCCTTGACGCTGTCGGCAATCGCACCGATATCGCTTTGCTGCATGATCAGCGACTCATGCCCCATCAGCCCGAAGCTCGGGGTGTAGGCATTGGTGAGGTCGGCATGCATCAAATCAGCCTCTGGCCGCCACGTTGATTGGCTTGGCTGCTCTTTATTTCTGAGCAACTTGCCTTTGTTGAACCGCCCCTCCGGGTCCACCCGGGCTTTGTAGTCAGTGAAGGGTTGCAACTCGGCGTCACTCAAAAACTCCAGTTTGGTGATGCCGATGCCGTGCTCGCCCGAGATCACGCCGTCAAGTGAACGCGCCAGCGCCATGATGCGCTTGACCGCCCCATGTGCCGCCTGCAGCATGTCGTAGTCGTCGCTGTTGACTGGCAGGTTGGTGTGCACATTGCCATCGCCGGCATGCATGTGCAGCGCCACCCACACGCGGCCCTTGAGCACGCGCTGGTGCACAGCGGTGCACTCTTTCAGGATGGGCTCAAAGGCGCCACCCGTGAAGATGTTTTGCAGCGGCGCCCGCAGCTGCGTCTTCCAGCTGGCCCGCAGGGTGTGGTCCTGCAACCGGGGAAACAGCGTATCCACATCATGCAGCCAGCCAGCCCACAACGCACGCACCTCATCAACCAGGGCCAGTGCCTGCGCCACGCGGTCGCCCAGCAACTCGGCTGACGGAATGTCATTGGCGTCATCGTGCTTGCCCAAGGGCAAATTGCCGTTGGCAAAGAAGGCTTGCAGCGCGTCGCACAGGGCAATCTTGTTTTGCAGACTCAACTCAATGTTGATGCGCTCAATGCCGTCGGTGTATTCGGCCATGCGGGGCAACGGAATCACCACGTCTTCATTGATCTTGAAAGCGTTGGTGTGCTTGCTGATGGCCGCCGTACGCTTGCGGTCGAGCCAGAACTTCTTGCGCGCCTCCGGACTGATGGCAATAAAGCCCTCACCACTGCGCGAGTTGGCAATGCGCACCACCTCGGAGGTGACGCGGGCGACCGCATCTGCATCATGGCCGGCTATGTCGCCAAACAGCACCATTTTGGGCAGACCACCCCGTTTGGACTTCGTGGCATAACCCACTGCCTTCAGGTAGCGGTCATCCAGGTGTTCCAGCCCGGCCAGCAGCACGCCCGAGCGCGTGGCTTCAGCAAACATGAAGTCCTTGATCTCCACGATGCTGGGTACCGCGTCTTTGGCGTTGCCAAAAAACTCCAGACACACCGTGCGGGTGTGGCTCGGCATGCGGTGCACCACCCAGCGTGCGCTGGTGATCAGGCCGTCGCAGCCTTCTTTTTGAATGCCGGGCAGGCCGCTCAGGAACTTGTCGGTCACGTCCTTGCCCAGACCCTCCTTGCGAAAGGTCTTGCCGGGAATGTCCAGGCGCTCACTGCGCAGCTTGGTTTTGCCGTCCGCCTTGAAATACTGCAGCTCGAAGCTCGCCACCTCGGCGTCGTGGATCTTGCCCATGTTGTGATTGACGCGAGTCACCTCCAGCCATTCAGCCTGGGGTGTGACCATGCGCCAGCTGGCCAGGTTGTCGAGCGCGGTGCCCCAGAGCACGGCCTTCTTGCCTCCGGCGTTCATGGCGATGTTGCCGCCAATACAGGAAGCTTCTGCGGAAGTGGGGTCCACGGCGAACACAAAACCGCCGCGCTCGGCCGCATCGGCGACACGCTGAGTGACCACACCGGCTTCGGTCCAGACCGTGCCCACCGGCTCGGACAAGCCCGGCAGCGTGCGCATCTCGACCTCGGTCATGGCCTCCAGCTTTTCGGTGTTGATGACCACGCTCTTCCAGGTCAGGGGAATCGCACCACCGGTGTAACCCGTGCCGCCGCCCCGGGGGATGATGGTCAACCCCAGATCAATACAGCCTTTAACCAGGCCGGCCATCTCTTCCTCAGTATCCGGAGTCAGCACCACAAACGGGTACTCCACGCGCCAGTCGGTGGCATCGGTCACATGGCTCACGCGCGAGAGGCCGTCAAACTTGATGTTGTCCTTGGCCGTCAACTTCACGAGGGTACGCTGGGTCTGGCGACGCAAAGCTGCCGTTTCCACGAAAGCGGCATCAAAGGCTTGAATGGCTTTGGCCGCCGCCTTGAGCAGGTCGCCCACCAGACCGTCGCGCTCCGGGTCGGTCTCCGGCGTGCGGCGCTTTTGCACTTCACCCAGCCGATGGTGCAAGGCCTCCACCAGCAAAGCGCGGCGCTTGGGGTTGTCCAGCAGGTCGTCCTGCAAATAAGGATTGCGCTGAACCACCCAAATGTCGCCCAGCACCTCATAGAGCATGCGGGCCGATCGGCCTGTGCGGCGCTCGTCGCGCAGGCGGTTGAGCCAATCCCAAGCGGGCGCACCCAATAGACGGATAACGATTTCCCGGTCAGAAAACGAGGTGTAGTTGTATGGGATTTCGCGAATACGGGTGTGCGCATGCGCCGCCGAGGCAGGCAAAGACACCAATGGATTGAGCTGGAGGGGAGCGTTCATCTTGTTCTGTAGTTACAGCCCGAACGTGCCACGGGGGGTGCGTGGCGCTCGGCCCGGCTGGCCCACGATATTACCGCAGCGCAGCAATTCACCTACTGGCCTGATGGAAACCCCGATACAACGGCACCCAAAAGGCGCGTTTAATGGAGCACTTGCGAGACTGACATCAATTTGTCGCAAAGCCGTCACACCTGACCCCTAAGCTCAGCACTTTATCCAAGGAGATCCCATGACATTCAGATTGGCAGCCGTTGCCCTCGCAGCGACATTTTCCGTGTCGGCCCAGGCCCAAACCGAAGTCCAGTGGTGGCACTCCATGGGCGGCGCCCTGGGTGAATGGGTCAATGACCTGGCCAAGGACTACAACGCCAGCCAGAAAGACTACAAGATTGTGCCTACCTTCAAGGGCAGCTACGACGAGTCCATGACGGCGGCCATTGCGGCCTTTCGCTCTGGCAACGCCCCCCACATTTTGCAAGTGTTTGAAGTGGGCACTGCCACCATGATGGCCAGCAAGGGCGCCATCGTGCCCGTGGGCAAGATCATGGCTGATGCGGGCGTCAAATTCGACCCCACCGCCTACGTACCAGCGGTTGCCGGCTACTACACCGCCCCCAACGGCCAAATGCTGAGCTTCCCGTTCAACAGCTCCACACCGGTGTTCCATTACAACAAGGACGCATTCAAGGCCGCTGGCCTGGACCCCGAGAATCCCCCAAAAACCTGGCCTGAAGTGGCCCTGGCGGCCGGCAAACTCAAGGCCTCCGGCCACAAGTGCCCCTTCACCAGCAGCTGGATGAGCTGGACCCAACTGGAGAGCTTCTCGGCTTGGCACAACACCGAGTTCGCCACCAAAGGCAACGGCATGCGCGGCATGGACGCCCGCCTGAACTTCAACAGCCCGCTGCACGTTCGCCACATCGAGAACCTGGGCAACATGGCCAAAACCGGCCTGCTGGTCTACAAGGGCCGGGGTAATGCGGCCGACGCCACCTTTGTCTCTGGCGAATGCGCCATGGCCACCGGCTCGTCGGCCTTGTACGGCAACATCAAGCGCAACTCCAAATTTGCCAGCGGCATCAGCACCCTGCCCTACTACCCTGATGTAGCCGGCTCGCCCCAAAATACCGTCATTGGCGGCGCCAGCCTGTGGGT
>CAZBKX010000232.1:0-1742 GCA_964492535.1 uncultured Rhodoferax sp.
CACCTCCATCAAGAGTTACGAACGAACCAAGGCTATTATCGGTCAATTCGTAATCTGATTGGCGGAACGATCTACTAGTGGCCACAAAGGCTTTAAAAAGCCCTCAAGCGCGAAAGAAGCGCTTTGGGAAGCTCAACTGGACTGTTTGAAGGCCATGACCGCCTGGTTACGCAGGGTACGCAGCAAGCCGAGTTCTTTTTCATCCAGCACCAACTCACCTTTTTCAGCCTTGTCCGCGTAGATCAAGCCAAAGGGTTTGCCCTTGATCGCCAGAGGGAGCAGCAAGAAAGTGGGCGCGTTGACCCGCTTTTTTTACCACTCTGGCAAGCGTGTGCTGATCCTGGGCTCGGTGGCGTCACTGATCATGGTGTCGGCCCCCTTGAGGCACACAGCCGTAAACAAGTCCGCGGCCGTTACCTTGAGGGGAATATGGAACACTTTGGCCAAGGTTTCAACGTCCTTGCCCAAGCCAAACCGCCCGGTCAGCGTCTCTGTTTTGGCGTCGCGCAGGCAAAAAACAATGCGTTGAAAGTCCATGGCCCGCAGCATGGTCTCCAGGACCATGCGCAGCACATCACTCAAATTGGAGTCTTCCACCATGGCGTTGGTGATGTCCTGAATGCCCGATGTCAGGGTTTGAGACACATGCCGGGTGTCCAAGGCAGGCGCCGACACAATGGACGACGGCGCCACAACCAATGTCGCATGCAACTCAAGCGGCAGGAGGGAATCGGATTGGGTATCGTCCGAGTTGCCGTGGTCGCTGGGAGCATCCGCTGGAAGCTTAAGGAGTTTGGAGGCGGCCGAACCCGCAGTCACCCGAATATCCATGGCACGCGCCATTTCAACAAGCTTTTTGCAGGCAACGACAGTGGCGTTTTGCACATCGGAAGGATTGACCCCCAGCGTCTTGGCATAGTGCCGGGCGACCTGCGACAGGCGCGCATCCACCTCCTTGGGATCAGTATGAAGCAGGATGTCGGCCACTTCGTTACCGACCAGCGCTGTCCAGCGCAGTCGTTCACCCGCATCAGCCGGGGCCCGGGTGGGGGGCGGCCCCTGGGGCCGCTTCATACATTTCTGGATACCTTCGGGCAAGCCCCAGGCCTTGGCGACGCCAATGCCTAGCGCCTCGTAGTTCAGACCCAGCACGCTGACCGAGGCGGTGGCCTCACTCACCGGCTGGCGGGGCGAAGCCACCAGGGTGCGGATGGTGCCGGCCTCCTCCGGAAAATAAAAATTCGCCAGCAAACGCCCCAGATTCTGGAACATGGCACCAATAAAGGCTTCTTCACTCTCCCTTGATACGGGTGACAGCTCGCCCGCCACAGTGCCGGCCATCAACGAGCGCAAAAACTCCTCTTTGAGCACCCCGGCGTGCGCCTTGTCCTGCATGTGCTCCAAGAGAACCAGACTCAGAGCCATGTTTCGAATGCCGTTGGATCCCACCAGCGTCACCGCCCGAGAAACCGTACTGATTCTGCCACCGCGCGCGAAATGCGCGCTGTTCACCAGCCGCAACAGCTTGTTGGTCAGGGCCACGTCCTTGAGAATCTCATTGGTGACGCTGCTGACACTCTCGGTCTCGGAGGTGGCCATGCCCTGGATGCGAACGATCGAGTCCGAGAGCGCCGGAAAATCGCTTTTGTGCCGCATGCGCCGCAACAAGAAGTCCAGCGTGCCGTTGCCGACATCTGCAGCCCGCTGGACAGACTCGCCATGGGTGGAGAGCGCAGCGCCTG
>CAZBKX010000233.1:0-2690 GCA_964492535.1 uncultured Rhodoferax sp.
ATCAGCATGAAAGGGGGCCTCCTCCAGCACCGCAATGTCACTGACCGCAGCACACCGGACCATGGCACCTTCCAGCAAATCATGGCTCAGGACCTGCCCCTCGGGCAAGCGACTGGAGAGCACGGAGTGCACCGCCTTCACGTTGAGCAGGCCTTTACCGGAAAAGGTCCCCTCAGAAAAAACATCCTGGTAAATCTCCGAACTGGCTGCACTGTAGGGGTCAATGCCACATTGTCCGGAGAAGAGCCAGTGGTAAACCGTAAATTCCCTGGCCGCAGGCAATGGCGTGGCCACGCGGGGCTGCAATATTCCATAGCCGCTCACCACCACGCGACCACTGGCATCGAGTTGGGGTTGATTGTGGGGATGGGCAGCAACGCCTACCAGCGCCCTCAAGCAACCGGGCGGCAACTGCGTGTCGCTGTCCAGTGTGAGCACATAGTGTGTGTCAGCTCCAATTTGAGACGCGTCACCCAAATCAAAAAACTCGGACCGGTGACCTTCTGCCAAAGCAGCCATCAGCCATTCGATCTTTCCACGCTTGCGCTCCCAGCCGATCCAGCGTTGTTCGGTGAGACTGTACCGACGCCCCCGATGCAACACGCCGAATCGGGGCACCAAATCGGCCTCCTGCTCAAGCCTGGGATAGCGTGCATTCAGCGCCCGGATGCCTGCTACGGCCTGATGCAGATGTTCGGCGTCCGTGTCCAGCTCGGCGCTGTCAGCGTCGACCCAGTCGGACAAGAGGACAAACTGCGCATGCGATTCTGGATTAGCCAGGTAATGGAGCTCCAGGCGTCCGAGGAGGTCACGGGTGGAGCGGACGCTGGTCAGCATGCACGGAATCACCACCATGACGCGCTGCGAAGCCGGTACGCCCTGGGCGAGCTCCAGTCGCGGAACATGCTGAGGCCTAACGGATTCGCTGATGATCCGATTCACAAGGGCAACCACAGCTTCGGACGCCGGAAATGCGGCCAAGACAACACCCATGCCGAGCAGTAGCTGGGTGATTGGCGTGTCAGTTCCAAAGCGAGTCATGACCCACAAGAGCAGGCACGAGCATCCTAGAATGACGAATAAATAAATTGCCAGCATCAGCCGACGATCCAGCAACTGCCACATCATTGACTTGCTCTGTCGCAATCCAAGTGATTGCCAGAATACGCGCCTGCCCTCACCCTGCAACCAATACACGGCACTGGCCTGCTGCGGGGCGTGAGCGTGAGGCGCCGTCATCAGGCCAAGAAGATTCTGCGCGACCGAAACCTCAGTTTGATCACATCGCTTGGCCAGTCGCTCGATCGCATGCAGCGTTTGGTCGCGCGTTGCCGTGCACTCAGCCTCAAACACGGGTGAGCCGAGCAGCAACCGCATCAGCGAGCTGGTTTGGGCAATGATGTCGGGCCAGCTGGCATCGCCGATGGCACGCAGCGAAGAGATGCTGTTGCGCATGCTCAAGTTGTCAGCGGCCTGATCCGCTCCTTGCTGCAACTGCATGGCGGCGAGATCCGGCAAAGCCTGGTACAACCAAGTCTCAAACTCCGCTGTCTCGGGCGAAGGTGACCCGATCCTCAAGTCCTCCAGCCTGGATGCCATTTGCACCAAAAAAACTTGATGAATATCACGAACCCGGAGCATCGAAAGCAACGAGTCGAGTTGCTCCGTGCTGTAGGACTTCTGCTTGTCAAAACACAGATTCGCGATTTCACGCGCTGCTTTGTTGATCGCAATGCGCTGGGACAGTCGGCGTATGTTTTCAATCAATACCACTCGCAGTGTGGTTGGAAAAGCCCACATTTCGCTCAAGTTCAACTCGCGCTCGTCCTGGTAGGCCGCGAGAAAATTGACCAGCATGGCTTCATCAAAAGCGCCATCGGTGTGGGCCACAAAGGCCCAGGCCACGCCGTAAATCCGGGGCAAACCCGCCAGGGGTTCGTCGATCAGCTTGGGCAAGGATGAGAAATAACGCCGGGAGAGCCCCGCATTGATTTCGTTGAGTTGGACCTCTATCAGCTGAAAGTTGTCAAGCAACCATTCAGCAGCCGGGCTGATGTCGTAGCCCGTTTTTGCCAGGACACCAATGTAGTGGTGCGCCTCGCGCAGTGCGGCGAGGTTGCCCTTGATTCTGGGGAAAAAATTTGACCCGTTTGCGTTGGACCGGGTCGCACGGTGCGTTGCACCCAGACTGCGCCCGTGCTGGGCAAATCTCAGCGGCCCGAACACTTCGGACCTGATAGGCGCCTGAACCGGCTCGCGCAGCCCGTCTACGAGCGTACTGAGCAGTGGAGAAGCATCAGGAACAAGCGTATTGAGTTTGGGAGTAAGCATCCCCTAAATGAGCCAGAATGCCAGAGCAGAAACCGACACAAGAATAGCCAAAGTGGTTATGAACCTGGAGGCTACGAAACCGTGTGCCGACTCGGCGGCGCAGCGCAGGTTAAACAAATGCAGGCATGAGTTTTGACAGGTACTGAGGTGCTCCCCCAGGGTCTGGGTGTCGCTCTTGGAAATGATCGCGCCATCACCATAAGTAGCGGTGCGCCAGGCGCAGTGGGGTGTGGCAGAGTGGGACATCAGGCGCTCCAGATTGACAGAAGTAGGGGTTAAATAGCTTGACTCCTAGTATCTGCATCAAGGGAAAACGGGTCTGTACGCCACACAACATAGCACTGCGGTCAACGGGGCAA
>CAZBKX010000234.1:0-2278 GCA_964492535.1 uncultured Rhodoferax sp.
TTCTTGCATGGTCAGGAACGCCTGGTACGTCTTTCGGGGCGCATATTTGGCGTGGCGGCGCAGCAGTTTTGAATCAACATATCTTTCGTGTAGACCTCAAAGAAAATTTGGTCACCAAAGAGTGGGCAAAGTTTGTCATAAATGCACAGTTGAATACGTTAATCGGCATGGCCCATGGTGGGGTCGGACTTCAGCATGTGACCAAAGGCATGGTTGAAGGGCTTGAAATCCCTGTGCCACCCCTCTCCGAACAACGCCGCATCGCCGCCATCCTGGACCAGGCCGATGCGCTCAGAGCCAAGCGCCGGGAAGCCTTGGCGCAACTGGACAACCTCACGCAGTCGATTTTCATTGAGATGTTTGGGGACACCACAACCAATCCAAAAAAGCTGCCTAAGCTACCAATCGGGAACGTAGCGAAAATATCTACAGGAAGTACGCCGAGCAGAACTGGTGGTGACTATTACGGTGGTGTATTTCCTTGGGTGAAAACCACTGAGGTCACCGGAAAAAATATCTGGTCAACGGCGGAGTTGCTAACTGAAGCTGGCTTCAGGGCCATTCGAGGGAAATTACATCCGGTTGATTCGATTATTGTTGCGATGTACGGCCAAGGCCAAACTAGAGGTCGCAGCGCACTCTTGAAAGTTCCAGCGACCTGTAATCAAGCCTGCGGCGTGATTTACCCAACGCCAGACTTTTTGCCAGCATTTATGTTTCATCAAATTCAACTCGCATATGAAGAGTTGCGTGCGCTGGGGCGTGGTGGCAACCAAGAAAATTTGAATCTGCAACTTTTGGGTGCATTTGAAATTCTTCTGCCTTCACTTGACCTCCAAAATGTCTTCGCCACTCGCATGCAGGTCATCGATGCGCTCAGAACAACTCATCTCGTTGCTCTGAGCGAGCTTGACGCCCTCTTCGCATCCCTCCAACACCGCGCCTTCCGCGGCGAACTGTAAATGAGCAACTTCGCCTTCCTCCCGACTGAATGGCCTGTGCGGCAGGGGCAAAGCAAAGCCGTGGACGGCGCAGGCGAGGCGCCGCGCCTTGTTCTGGGGCCTTGTGGTAAAAATTGCCTGATGGTTACCCCACACCAAGGAGAACTTTGAATGCTGCCCTCTGTTGCCCTGCACACCCACCGTGAAGCCATTCGGGCCATTGCACTGAGGCACCGGGTCACCAACGTCCGGGTTTTTGGCTCCGTGGTTCACGGTAACGACACCGAGGACAGCGACCTCGACTTGCTGGTAGAGCCCACCCAAGAGACCACGATGATGGATATTGCCAAAATTCAGTGGGAGCTGTCGCAATTGCTGCCGGTGACGGTGGATGTGTTGACCCCCAACGGTTTGCCCGCCAAGTTTCGCGGGCAAGTGGTGGCTGAGGCGCGGGCCGTATGAGCAAAATCGAAATTCTGCGGACACAGGACTACCTCGAACACATCGTGGAAGCCATTGACCGCATTCACCGCTATGTTGACGACCTGACCGAACTTGGCTTTTTGGAGGACGAGAAAACGCAGGACGCTGTGGTGAGGAACTTTGAGATTTTGGGTGAGGCATCCCGCAACATCGAAAAGCACCACGCCGCCTTTGCCGCTGCGCACGCAGATGTGCCCTGGGCATTGATGTACACCATGCGCAATCGCGTGGCTCACGGCTATCTCAAGGTGGACTATGCATTGGTGTGGAAAACCATCTACGCCGACTTACCGGACTTGCGGGCTCAGGTTGCACGGCTGATTGCCCGATGAGCAACTTCGCCTTCCTTCAGTCTGAATGGTCCACCCTTTTTGGCGCGGCCAGCAAGGCCGAAGAGATGGCGAACACGGATGCCCGCACCTCCTGCTTTTACGCCCGGCGGACTTTGGATCTGACGGTGGACTGGCTCTATAAGCATGACCCGGCACTGCGTCTGCCTTACCAGGACCACCTGAGCGCCCTGATTCACGAACCCAGCTTTCGCGCCACCGCAGGCGATGCCGTGTTCACCAAAGCCAAGCTCATCAAAGACCTGGGCAATCTGGCGGTCCATAGCACCCGCCCCATCCTGCGCACCGATGCCGTCACCGCCACCCGCGAGCTGTTCCACGTTTGCTACTGGCTGGCCCGCACCTACGGCCAGCGCACCCGCCCCGCGCCCGACCTGCGCTTTGTCCCGGACCTGATTCCCTCATCCGCTGCACCGTCCACGGTGGCGGCGGCCCCTCCCCAGTCGATTGACCAACTACAAAAGCTGGAAACGCAACTGCACGAGCGCGACGAAAAGCTCTCGG
>CAZBKX010000235.1:0-4254 GCA_964492535.1 uncultured Rhodoferax sp.
TTCGGACGCGCCCTTGGGTCGAGATCAACTTGAGACCATTGAGCAATTGCGCCGCATTTACCGCAATATGTATTCCTTGCTGGAGTACAGCGACCGCGATGCCTTGTCAGGTTTGCTCAACCGCAAATCACTGGATGATGCTTTTTACAGCGCGGTGCTGGAAGAGCTCGATGGCATGACCGGAGAAGCTCCGATCACGGGCAAGCCCATCGGAATGAGCCATGAGCGGCGTCACCGTGTGCCCGCTAATTACTGGCTGGGTTCAGCCATCATCGATAACTTTGCCCTCATCAATGACCAGCATGGGCATCTTATTTCCGAGGAGGTCTTGTTGCTCGTTGCGCGGATAATGAACAATACCTTTCGCACGTACGACCGGATTTACCGCTTTGGCGGTGAGCACTTTGGCGTTCTCATGCACTGCCCTGACGAGGCTTTGGTGTTGGCAGCGTTTGAACGTTTTCGTGCGACTGTGGAGAAGTTCAATTTTCCCCAGGTCGGACGGGTCACCGTGAGCTGTGGATTCACCAGCGTCATGGCCGACGACTCTCCCAGCAGCGCGATGGAGAAGACCGAGCGCGCGGTTGATTTTGCCCAGCGGAGCGGCCGCAATAAAGTGTGCAGCCATCTGGGCCTGGTTCGCCGGGGTTTTTTTGGAACAGTTGCCAAAGTAGGTGGTGTTGACTTGTTCTGATGACTTGATGCTGTCTTGAGTCAGTCACAAAAAAAGGGCAACTGAGTTGCCCTTTTTTACGGGCCCTCGCGGGCCTCTTTTTCAACCTATTGAACGCCTTTTTCTTCAAAAGGCAGCGTCAGGTCTTTCAAGTCACGTTTGGTTTCCACCAGCACCAGAGGCCCCGCCTGGATCTGCGTCACGGCAGGTCGCACCCGCGGGACATGAATCGCCTTGGGCTCGGCTGCAATCCCGGCTTGAACCGCCGCAATTTTGGTCGCATCTGAATTGACCCAGCTCAGGCCGGAATTTTCAGCGACCTGGGCCAACTCGCTCAAGGGCAGCACAAAGGATTGAACTTTGGGCATGCCGGTGACGACCTCGGTCGGCGTGGGAGCCGGCGTTGACATCACAGCAGGTGTCACCGGGACAGTAGCTGCAGGAGCGACCACAGGCGTTGGCGTTGGCAAGGGCTTGGCAACAGCGATGGAAACAGTTGCTAATTGTGGCGTGGCAGGTACTTCACGAGCGAGCACCGGCTTTGAGCTTGCCTCCGGTGTTTGGACCATAACCGCTGGCACTTCTGGCTCCGCCATTGCCACTGGCGCAGCGACCTCCTGGGTGGTGGTGAAGTAAGACCGCCGTGGTTCTTCGGAAGTCGTTTCCGTAATCGGCTGAGCTTCGCGGACCGGACGTTCCTGACGCTCACCCTGTTCCACGCGCTCACTTCGCTCGCCGCGGTCGCGCGGTGCGCGATCGCGACCCCGTGGGCGTCGTTCGCGCGTCTCGGCACCTTCAGGACGCATGACAGCCTCATTGGCACCTTGGCCCGGTTCCTGGTTTTGCTCCGTGAGCGCTGCAGCAGGTGACACGGCGCGTTCCACTGTGCTGGTCTCTCCCTGGTTCGGCATATCGCTTCTGCCGCCTTCGCTGGGGTGACGATGGCGATCAGGTCGGCGCTCATTGCGGTTGTCCGTCCTTGGCTCGGGCCGATCTCCCATGGGCGTTTGCTCGGCGCTGGCCGGGCGCTCGCCACGACTGCGTTCGGAGCGACCACCACGACCACCGCGTTCAGACGAACGCGGCGCGCGGTCCTGGCCAAGCCCGGTTTTTGGAGCCTCCTGGTTGGCACCATTGGCCGGCGCCGCTGCAAAGCCGGCGTCCATCTCTGCGGCCATCGGCTTGCCTTCAGCATCAAAACGTTCGCGTTGTCCCTGTGGTGGGCGCTCGCCACGGCCGCCTCGGCCCCCGCGACCACCCCGTCCTCCACGGCTTGTGCGGCCTTCCTCCGTGCGGCCTTCGCCGCGAGGCTCATTCCGGCGGGCGCCATCCCTGCCCGGGCGTCCGTCACGCTTTTCTTCCGTGCCGACAGGCATTTCGGATTTGGGTTGCTGAACTGCGGCGGGCATTGGTGCAGTCTCTGGCGCAGGGCTGAACAAGCTCTTGAGCCATGCAAAAAAGCCCGTTTCCACAGGAGCTGGTGCAATGACGGGTGCCGCACGCGACACCGCGGCCACGGGCGCCACAGGCTCAGGTTTTGGCACGGCCACAGGCGCTGGCGCGTCAGGCAACACACCTTTGATGATGGGTGTTTGCTTGTTGGTGGGCTCTTGCGAGCGGCGTGTGACTGACGTGGGGTCCTCCATTTCGTCAGCCATCTTGTAGCTGGCTTCAATGTTGTCCAGGCGAGGATCATCATGCTTGAGCCGCTCGAGCCTGTAATTGGGTGTTTCCAGGGTCTTATTGGGCACCATCAGCACATTAATGCGTTGCTTCAATTCGATCTTGGCGATTTCGGCCCGCTTCTCGTTGAGCAGGAACGAGGCCACGTCGACTGGCACCTGGCACAGCACTGAGGCCGTGTTGTCCTTGAGCGACTCCTCCTGGATGATGCGCAGGATTTGCAATGCACTGGATTCGGTGTCACGAATGTGGCCGGAACCACCACAACGCGGGCAGGGGATGGAAGCACCTTCATTGAGCGCAGGTCGCAGACGCTGGCGGCTCATTTCCATCAAGCCAAATTTGCTGATGGTTCCGAATTGCACCCGGGCGCGGTCTTGACGCAGCGCATCGCGCAGGCGGTTTTCCACATCGCGGCGGTTGCGGCTTTCTTCCATGTCGATGAAGTCGATCACGATCAGGCCACCCAAGTCACGCAGGCGCATCTGGCGAGCCACCTCGTCGGCGGCTTCCAGGTTGGTGCGGGTGGCCGTTTCTTCGATATCGCTTCCCTTGATGGCGCGGGCCGAATTCACGTCAACCGAGACCAGTGCCTCGGTGTGATCAATCACGATAGCGCCGCCGCTGGGCAATTGCACGGTGCGAGCGTAAGCGGACTCGATCTGGTGCTCAATCTGGAAGCGGCTGAACAGGGGCGCATCGTCGCGGTAGCGCTTCACGCGGGCGGCGTGCTCTGGCATCACGTGCGCCATGAACTGTTGTGCCTGCTCGTACACGTCATCGGTGTCAATCAGGATGTCACCAATGTCGTTGTTGAAGTAATCGCGGATTGCGCGAATCACCAAGGACGATTCCTGGTAAATCAGGTAGGCGCCCTTGCCACCCTTGGCCGCGCCGTCAATGGCACTCCAAAGCTTCAAGAGGTAATTCAGATCCCACTGGAGTTCAGGCGCGCTGCGGCCAATGCCGGCTGTGCGGGCAATGATGCTCATGCCATTGGGGTATTCAAGCTGGTCCAGCGCTTCCTTGAGGTCAGCCCGGTCCTCGCCTTCAATGCGGCGAGACACACCGCCACCGCGGGGGTTATTGGGCATCAGCACCACATAACGGCCAGCCAAAGAGACAAACGTGGTGAGGGCTGCGCCTTTGTTGCCGCGTTCTTCCTTTTCGACCTGGACCAGGAGTTCCTGGCCTTCACGGATCACGTCCTGGATGCGGGCCTGCCCCACCGACACGCCTGCCTGAAAATATTGCCTGGAGATTTCCTTGAAGGGCAGGAAACCGTGGCGGTCTTCGCCGTAGTCGATAAAACAGGCCTCAAGGGATGGTTCGACCCGTGTAACGATCGCCTTGTAGATGTTGCCCTTGCGCTGTTCGCGCCCTTCAATTTCGATTTCGTAGTCGAGCAATTTTTGCCCGTCAACGATGGCCAGCCGGCGTTCTTCTGCCTGGGTGGCGTTGATCAGCATCCGTTTCATGGTCGCAGTCCTTCAATTCAAATTAGCAAACCGCTCTTGACGAGCTATTGATACCGGAGCTGACGCTTTGAATTGAGGAGGAATTGCCGGAGAACCGAAACTTAAATGACAAGTTTCGATGTGGGCGCATGGAGGAGAGCAAATAGGTTTGACCGGCTGTTGGCTGTCTGTTGGATAGCTGGCTGCGCCGCTCTGAGACGCGGTAATGGCCGATCCATGCCGAAAGCCGGGACGAAAACGTCCCGCAGGCATGCATAAATCTGGCTCATCAACACAAACATATTGCTTCGTTCCGCTCACAGCTTGATTGGCTGTGAGATTTGGGTATTCCGTATCAGTGATTCAATGCGTCGCTTTAACCAAACAATTTGTGTACCACTCCAAGCAACTGGCTTGAGGTTTGCGTGAAAACTGACTGGC
>CAZBKX010000236.1:0-2289 GCA_964492535.1 uncultured Rhodoferax sp.
AAGAATTCATCATTCGACAAAAATTCAACATACTGGACAAGATACATCACCACAAGACTTATATCACGTAGAAATGTAGAGAGGCGGTGCGCAATGGCGATGGTGGTGCGCCCCTGCACCAAATTCTCCAGCGCCTTCTGGATTTCTTTTTCGGTCTCGGAGTCCACCGAGGAGGTGGCTTCATCCAAAATCAAAATGCGTGGGTCAATCAGCAGCGCGCGGGCAATCGAGATGCGCTGGCGCTCCCCACCTGACAAGCCCTGGCCGCGCTCGCCCACCATGGAGTCATAGCCCTGGGGCAGGCGCAAGATGAACTCATGCGCGTGGGCCGCCCGCGCAGCCGCAATGATCTCGGTGCGGGTGGCATCGGGCTTGCCATAGGCAATGTTCTCGGCGATGGTGCCAAAAAACAAAAATGGCTCCTGCAGCACCAGGCCGATGTTGCGGCGGTAATCGGCCACGGGGAATGAGCGCACATCCACGCCATCCACCTTGATCGAGCCCTCGGTCACGTCATAAAAACGGCAAATCAGGTTGACCAATGTGCTCTTGCCCGAGCCGCTGTGCCCCACCAGGCCGATCATCTCGCCGGGCTCAATGGTGAGGCTGATGCCTTTGTTGACCTCGCGGTTGCCATAGCGAAAACTCACGTCGCTCAATTCAATACGGCCCTCGACACGCCCCAGTTTGACCGGCTGGGTGGGCTCCGGTACGCTGGAAACGTGGTCCAGAATGTCAAAAATACGCTTGGCGGCCGAGGCCGACTTTTCGGTCACCGACACAATGCGGCTCATGGAGTCCAGCCGGCCGTAAAAACGGCTGATGTAGGCAATGAAAGCCATCAACACACCCACCGTGATGTCGCCACTGGACACCAGCCAGATACCAAAGGCCCACACCACCAGCAGCCCCAGCTCGGTCAACAAGGACACGCTGGGCGAAAACAGGGACCAGATCCGGTTGATGCGGTCATTCACCGCCAAGTTGTGTTTGTTGGCCTCCTGAAACCGCGCGGCTTCCCGGTCTTCCTGGGCAAACGCCTTGACCACGCGCACCCCTGGAATGGTGTCGGCCAGCACACTGGTGACCTCCGACCAGACCCGGTCGATCTTCTCGAACCCGGTTTGCAGCCGAAAGCGCACCGCATGGATCATCCAGACAATAAAGGGCAAGGGCACCAGGGTGACCAGCGCCAGCCAGGGGTTGATGGAGAACAAAATGACCGCGGTCATGAGCAGCATCAGCACATCCGAAGCAAAGTCCAGCAGGTGCAGTGACAAAAATACGCAAATGCGGTCGCTCTCGCTGCCAATGCGAGACATCAGGTCGCCCGTGCGCTTGCCACCAAAGTACTCCAGCGACATGCGCAGCAAGTGCTCATAGGTGGTAGTTCGCAGGTCGGCCCCGATACGCTCTGACACCAGCGCCAGCAAGTAGGTTTTGGCCCACGATAAACCCCAGGCCAGCAGCGCCGAGCCCAAGAGCCCCGACAGATAAAACGCCACCAACCCGGGTTCGATGTGCTGGCCGTTCTGGAACGGGATCAACACCTCGTCCATCAAGGGCATGGCCAGGTAGGGTGGCACCAGACTGGCCGCTGTACCCAGCAGCGTCAAAATGAAACCCGCCAACAACTGTCCCCGGTAGGGCTTGGCAAAACGCCATAGCCGAAACAGCGTCCAGGTGGAGGGCGGGGTGTGGATGACTTTGGTGCAGATCGGGCAGTCTTCTTGGTCGGCTGCCAGGGGCGCCTTGCACGTGGGGCAATGGCGCCCCTCCAGTACGGCAGGCGGGTGACCGGTGACGTGACTGGCGAGATGAATCTGAAATTGGTCCAGCAAGCGAATCGCCTGCAGGTTGTGCCCCAGGGTAAAACGCCAACTCGCCAGGCGCCCGGTGCGGCTCTGGAGCTCCAGATGGCCTACCCCGGCGTGGTCATGGTGGCGCAGGGCCAAACCCGGTTGGTACGCCCAGGCTTGCCAGACAGCATCCTCCCCACAACTCAACAGCCGTCGATCGGTGACCAGCACCAGGCCTTGAACAAAAAATAGTTTTTGATTCAGGTCAACCTCCAGCACGGCCAGTACGTTCTCACCGGCTTGGAGTTGCGCAAGCGCATCCAGGCGTAAACCCGCAGGAATGTCGCTCACCAAGGTTTCGTTTGCTCGAATTTCGTTTGTCATTGAGGCCGGGGGGTTCTTCGATAGCGATGCGGAGTGGTCTTATCTGCCAACCTGTAGGGATTTTCAGCCATGCGGGAGGGGGAAACAGACTGGGAAGATTTATCAA
>CAZBKX010000237.1:0-4603 GCA_964492535.1 uncultured Rhodoferax sp.
CGCTTCATGCGACACCCCGGCCTTGTACACGCGGTCTGAAATCAGCGCGTCATACACATCGGCCAGGGCGACCAGGCGAGCTGATGCAGGGATTCCGTCCCCAGACAAACCTTGCGGGTAGCCGCTGCCATCCCATTTTTCCTGGTGCGAATACACAATGTCCTTGAGGATCTGGAGCTGCTCGACTCGCAAGCCCAGGGTCTGCTCCGCCTGAACCAGGGCATCAAAGGCCAGCGTGGTGTGGGTCTTCATGATGTCGTACTCCTGCGCAGTGAGGCGCCCGGGTTTGAGCAAAATGCGGTCGGGAATGCCGATTGTGCCCATGTCGTACAGGGGCACGCAGGTGAACAGCTGACTGATGAAGAGGTCGGTGAACTCGCCCTCGAAGCGCGGGTGATTGCGCAGCCGCAGCGCCAAGGCGCGCACATAGTGCTGCACGCGCATCACGTGTTTGCCCGTGTCGGAGTCCCGCGTTTCGGCCAGGGACGACAAGGCCAGAATAGTCACGGCAATGGCCGCCTCCAGATGATCAGGGTTGCTGGCAGGGCTGGACGGGGATGATTTCACGATAAGGCTCCGGTAAACGCTGATTCCAGCTTGGCACATACCACCAGTTTAGGCGAGGTGAAGGGGTACTGCGCCTTTTAAACGCAGTCCCGCCTGAAAAGGCGCGCAATAGAGCCATAGCGTGCGCCCGTCAGGGCACTGCGCAGTCGCTTGTGGCTGTAACTCGATGGCTTCAAACTCGAGGCTCACGAGCCAGCTGCCCGGCTGCAACTCGCGTCGTGCCTTGGCTACGGCCCGCGCCATGCTCTCGGGCCGCTGAAACACATACACCAGGGCATAGCCGCTCCAGTCTGCACGCCAGATGTCGCCCTGGCGCACGCGCGCCCAGGGACAGCGCAAGGCGCACAGCGCGCGCAGCGGCCAGCTCCACTCCAGGCCGTGGAGTTGCGCCTGCGGATAAGCCTCACGCAGGGCCTTGAGACCATCGCCCAGACCGCAGCCTGCATCCAGCACCCGTGCGCCTTCACTTAACGGCGCCTGCGCAGCCAGGTCTCGCAAAGCATGGGCTGGGGTGGGGAACAGCGGCGCATCGCGCCAGGCATTCAAGGGGTAGATCAACAGCAGCAGCATGAGCGGCAGCAGCCAGGCCCACGCCGGCAAGGTGCCCGCACCAAGCAGGGCCAGAGACAGGGGGAAACCCACCCCAATCATGGCGCGGCGCCACCAGGTGCCGCCCCACACACTGAGCACCACGCCCCAACCCGAGGCCAGCGCCATGGCCACCCAGGCAGACAAGCCCACGGCTTGCGCGCCCACAAACAAAGCCCAGGCGCCCGCCCAGGCCAGCAAGGCAGGCAAAGGCCAGCGCAGTCGGGCAAGCATGATCTAGCCGTGACCTTGAGCGCGTTTAGCGGATGGCGCCGCGCGTGAGTTTGTCGATCAGGCCGTTGAGCTCGTCCAGCGACCCAAACTGGATGCTCACCTCGCCCATTTCCTCCACGCGCCCTGCCCGCTTGACGCGTTTTTTGACCCGCACCTCGACCTGTGCCGTGAGCAGGTCCGACAGCTCTTCTTCAACCCGCACGAGGTCGCGCGATTTTTCCTTGGGCGGCTTGACCAAGCTTGTTGGCGAGAACTCGGCACCGATTTTTTTCACCAAGCTCTCGGTCTCGCGCACCGACATCTTGCGCGCCGTGATCTGGTTGGCCGCCGTGATCTGGGTCGCCCGGTCCAGCGCCAGCAAGGCGCGCGCATGGCCCATGTCCAGGTCGCCGGCCATCAGCATGGTTTGCACCGGGTCGGCCAGATTGAGCAGGCGCAGCAGGTTGCTGGCGGCGCTGCGGGAGCGCCCCACGGCCTGCGCTGCCAGCTCGTGGGTCAGCCCGAATTCTTTGACCAGGCGTTGCAGGCCCTGGGCTTCTTCGAGTGGGTTGAGGTCTTCACGCTGGATGTTTTCAATGAGCGACATCGCCGCTGCAGCCTCGTCAGGCACATCGCGCACCAGCACCGGCACCGACTCCAGGCCCGCCAGCCTGGCTGCGCGAAACCGCCGCTCTCCGGCAATGATCTCGTACTGCCCCTGGTTGATGCCGCTTTGCAGCTGGCGCACCAGAATTGGCTGCATGATGCCCTGCACCTTGATCGACTCGGCCAGCTCGTACAGCGCGCCCTCGTCCATGCGGGTGCGCGGCTGGTACTGGCCGGCCACCATGTCGGTCAGCAACAAGGTGGTGGGCAAAGCCGGGGCAAGACCCGACGCATCAGGTGGGGCCTCACTCACGGTGGGTCCCAGCAGGGCTTCGAGTCCGCGGCCAAGGCCTTTGGGTTTTTTGGTCACCATGGTTTTTTCTCCGTTATGTTTTGACCAGTCGTCTGGTCTGCAGGGGCTTCCCACAGCGTCTGCAGCCAACCGTGGCCCTGCGGCCAGGCGTCCAGGCCTGACTCGGCGTTGATGTGGCCCGCCGCGCCCAGGTCCCTGAATTCACTGCCCCAATGCCTGGCAAACGCCTGTGCCCGCTCATAGCTGCAATACGGGTCGTTGCGGCTGCCCACCAGCACGCTGGGAAAAGGCAGCGGACGCAAGGCCACCGGCGACCAGCTGGCCAGCACGGGCGCCAACTCTTCACGCTCCACATCGCCCGGCGCCACCAGCAGCGCGGCCTTCACCAAATGGGGGTTGCGCGAGTGCGCGACCCAGGCGGCCACCAGCTGGCAGCCCAGACTGTGGGCCACCAAAACGGATGGCTCAGGGCGAGACAACAACACATCCTCCAGCCGGGCAATCCAGTCGCCGCGCAGGGGACGCAACCAGTCGTGCTGCTCCACCCGGGAGTAGCCGTGCGCGGCTTCCCACAGGCTTTGCCAGTGCTGGGGGCCGGAATTTTGCCAGCCAGGCAGGATTAAAACGTTGTCAGGCTTCATTTGCTATATCTTTAGTAGCTATCCAGGCAAACAAAACGCCGGCTGGAGGCTGGTTTTCCTACATACTCTTGATGCGTACGACCATTTCCTGGGCAAACGCAATGTAAGCCTGCGCGCCTTTGGACGAAGGGTCAAACACCACGCCCGGCACGCCATAGCTGGGCGCCTCGGCCAGGCGCACATTGCGTGGAATGACGGTGTTGAATACCTTGTCGCCGTAGTACAGCTTGAGTTGATCGCTCACCTGCTGCTGCAAGGTGGTGCGGGGATCGAACATCACCCGCAGCAGGCCAATGATGGCAAGGTCTTTGTTGAGGTTGGCGTGCACCTGCTTGATGGTGTTGACCAGGTCGGTCAGGCCCTCCAGCGCAAAATACTCGCACTGCATCGGCACCACCACGCCATGTGCACAGCACAAACCATTGAGCGTGAGCATCGATAAGCTCGGCGGGCAGTCGATCAAGATGAAATCGTAGTCGGCATCCACTGCTGCCAAGGCGGTTTTGAGGCGCCGCTCGCGGCGCTCCACATCCACCAACTCCACCTCGGCTCCGGCCAACTCCCGGTTGGCGCCCAACACATCGTAGCCACAGCCCCCTTCGATCAACTTCTCGCTTTGGACCCGCGCTTCTGCGACCGAGGCCGACTCCAGCAGCACGTCATAAATGGTGAGCGACAGCTTGCGCTTGTCCACGCCCGACCCCATGGTGGCGTTGCCCTGCGGGTCCAGGTCCACCATCAGCACACGTTGACCCACTTTGGCCAAGCCAGCGGCCAGATTGACCGTGGTGGTGGTCTTGCCAACGCCACCCTTTTGGTTGGCAACACAGAAAATTTTGGCCATGAGGTACTTACCTGAGGTGGAGAGAAAAAAGAGTCAGTGCGTGTTTCACGTGAAACAGTTGGGAGATGCGAAAACAGACATACGGATCAATCGGGGCCTGGCAGCTTGCTTATCGCGACACGGCCAGCTTGATGCCAAAGCCCAGCAAGAACAACCCCGCCAGCTTTTCCATGACACGCGACACCACGGGGTTGGCCCGCAGACGCTCGGCCAGAAAGTGGGTCAGCAGCGTGACCGTCAATCCGTAGATGAAGGTCAACGCCGCAATGGTCACCGCCATCGCCGCAAAAGTAACCAGGCCCTGATGGCGGGCAGGGTCCACAAACAACGGGAAAAACGCCATATAGAACACGATGGCCTTGGGGTTGAGCAAGGTGATCATCATGGCCTGGCGCAGGTAATGGTGCGGCTTGATGTTCAAAATAGGCGCAGCACCCGGTTTGGCCAGCAGCATCTTGGCACCGAGCCACGCCAGGTAAGCGGCGCCCAGCCACTGCACCGCCTGAAATGCGGCGGGATAGGTCAGCAACAATGCCGCCACGCCAGCCACAGCCAGCCACATCAGCACCTGGTCACCCAGGATCACACCGGCGGTGGCTGCCAGACCGCCTTGAATGCCGCCCTTGCTGGTGGATGTGATCAGGGCAAGATTGCCGGGGCCGGGGATGAGTAAAAACAGGATGATGGCGACAACGAAGGCGCCGTAGTCGACTAGGCCAAACATGGGGTGGGGTCTTTCTGGGTGAGGCGTGAGTTTACGTTAGGTTTTTTGTTTTCTTGTCTTTCGTAGTTTCCTCTATCCCGGGTGGCCCTTTTTTATGGGCGATGGGG
>CAZBKX010000238.1:0-10415 GCA_964492535.1 uncultured Rhodoferax sp.
TGAGGCCGCCGTCTCCGTCACGCGGTGCACACCAGAGTAGAGCGAGTCAGCCGCCTTGAGCTTGAAGGCGTTCGCCATGTCGCCAATATTGAAGTTCATGCCTTTGAGCGTGGCCAGGGTCATTTTTTGGACCTCCAGCGCCTGCACGGTGGCACCCAGCGCCTTGGAATTCTCATCCAGCCAGAAATGCACCGCCTTGAGCTCCTGGATGCGCTTGTCCAACTCTTCCACATTCAGCGTCGGCGCAATCCAGTTGCTCAAATTGGGCATTTGAGGAATGGTCTCCGAGGCGCCCTTGGCCAGGTTCTGGAGAAAATCAAAACCGGGAACGAATTTGCCAAAACCAGCGCTTGATGAATCAGTCATGTTTGCTCCAAAAGGGTTGTCAACATTAAACGGCTAGCAGCTTACCCCAACGGAGTGCGGCTGACGATGTTTCCGCTCAGCCCAGCCACTTTTTCAGTGCAGCGGCGTCAGGCGGACCTATGCTGCGCTGAACAGCCCCACTGCGCCCGATCAGCACCACGAATGGCGTGACATTGGGCCAGTTGGGGTCCACGCTTTGGCGAATGGCAGGCTCAAACCCATCAAACGCATAAATCCGGGTGGCCCCTGCGTAGTGATGCGCATGCTTGAGCGCGCGCGCGCCTTGCTCGTCCATGACCACAGCGGCCAGCTCCACCTTTTGCCGCGAGGCTGTGATGAAGGCCTGCAGTTTCTCAAAGGCATCAGGGCACGTCGAGCAATAGGTGGTGGTGAACACATAGGCCGCCGGGCGGGGCCCGCTTTTAACCAACCGGGCCCAGCTTGTTTCATCAAAATTTGCTACTGAATTAACCTGTCCTTTACCAATGAATACGCCGGCCAGCGGCGCATTAGGCCAAAAAACGAGTGATAAACCGGCCCAGGCCATGCCCAGCAGGCCACGGCGCGTGGATGGGGGCAGAGCCGGGGTGTTGGGCATCGGGTCAGAATGGGATGTCATGAAACTGGGTCTCTGTTGCGTTACGCCACACCACGGCCATGCGCTGTCCGTGCTGGATGAGGCGGGGGAAATCGTTGTCGCCCTGCATCTGGCCCAGGGTGAGCAGCTTGAAGGTCTGCCCGCCGTCGCTGGACAACCAGGCCTTGAGTGTGCTGATCTGACCCTCGCTGCTGCGCCAGACGATGGCGACACGCTCACCCGCAGCCACCACGTCGGCGTGCTCCGCCCGGTCATCGGGCACACGGCGCACCGTCTCCAGGCGCGGGCTGCCGTCGGGCTTGAGTTGGCCATAGCGCACGCCCGCCATCGGTTGGGCCCCTTCCTGGCGAATGCCAAACCAGACGGCATGGAAACCCTCGCGTGCAGGCGCAAGCCCTGGCCCGTGGTGCGGGCAACCGTCTACCCGCCATTCATCGAAGGTGGCGCGCACCGGGGGCGCATCCGGCGTCCGCGTTGGTGTGAGGGCAGCAAAGGCGTGATCCCGCACGTTGGGCTCAAAGACGTGGCGCCACAGGGCGTGCAGCACACCCTCAATCCCTAGCCCCAGCGCAATGCGGCAGCACTCACAGGAGTGGTCGGCCACCTTCATGTCAGGGCCAAAGGTGGCTCCACCATCGGCCGAGGTATTGCGGTAAATGGCTGCACCCCGGTAACTCGACTTGCTCCCCACTTTGGGCGCAAGCTCCAGATCGCGCTTGTCAATCCACAAGGTATGCAGGACGCCGCTGGCATCGAAGCCGATCGACTCAAAGCGGTGCGTGATCTCTTGGCGGTCCGCATGCACCGTGACTGGCGGCGCAAATGTCTGACCGCCATCCACCGAGCGCAGCAGGCGGACAAAGCCGGTGTACGGCTTGGCACGTGGCTGCGTGTAGGAGATGAGCACGGTGGCGTTGGGCCCAAAAAGCAGCTTGGGGCGGCTCTCACCATCTGCCGCAACCGCGTCGCCTGCGGTGTCAATCACCCGGGGTGCACCCCAGGCCAGGGCAGCACCGCCCGAGGCGGGCGCACTTTGAATAAACAGCTGGCTTTGTGCATTCAGACCCACCAGCCACAAGGCACCGTCAGGCGCGAACGCAGCGCCTGTGCCCAAAGGCACACGGGGCTTGCGGGCAGCCGGCTTGGCCGGGCTGACTGCCGCTGCGCTCGACGCGCCAAGGGTTTTGGCGGGCGCCTGAACTTGGTGCGCCCAGGCGCTGGCGCCACTGAACACCGTGGCTGCCAGCCAGACGGTCAGCCAGCGCCGGGAGCGTGCAAGAAAACATGGAGTCATTTGAAATCCCAAAAAATGTTGAAGTTCAACGGCCGGACAAACCAAACGCATGACGACCTGCGTCGCCATGCCAGGCCAAAGCCCCTACTTGAGGCTGTAGCGCAATTCGGTCTGGATCGAGCGCTGGGGCATGGTGTGGGCCTGCCAGGACTTCTGATTCCCCACGTTGTTGATGCCCGCGCCCCACTCCCAGCCTTTGGCAAAACGCCAGGCAGCTTTCAGGTCAAGCTGGTTGACCCTGGAAATGCCCCCGAACGTGTCGGGGTTGTCATCCAGATTGAGCTCGGTATTGAACTGCCGCCCGCTGTAGCGCCAGGCCGCCCCCAGCAGCCACTGGGCATTGGGCCGGTAGCTCACCTGCACCCCGTAGCGCTGCTTCGGGATGCGCAACCACTGCTTGCCCACCTGGGCCGGGTTGGCTGCGTTGGCCTTGACCGTCGCGTCTGCAAAGGTGGCGCTGCCGCCCATGTCCAGGCCCGGGGTGAGCACGTCCCGTGCCTCCCAGACCAGCTCCACGCCCCGGGTCAACACCCGGTCCACATTGCTCACGCGGGTCACGGTGGGGTTGACGGTGGCATCCGTCTGGCGCGAGATGGTGTCAAGCACGTCATCCTGAAAGAAGCTGGCGCGCAGGGACTGGGTGTCCCATGTTTTTTCAACAGCCAACTCCAGCGAGTCCGAACGCTCGGGCCGCAAATGGGGATCGCTGGTGGTGATGTTGCTGCCGGTCTTGGTGCCGTTGAACAACTCGTCCACATTGGGAAAGCGCACGCCGCGGCCCCAACTGGCCCGCAACAACACATCGTCCGTAGCCGTCCAGGCCAGTGACACCTTGGGACTGCTCGCACTGATCGTGCGCGCCGGGTAGGCGCTTTGCGCGATGGGCGGCCCGGTAAAAAACTGCGAACCACTCCCAGATTCAAACCGTTCCAGACGCATCCCTGTGGTCAGCAACACATCGGGGCGCAGGCGCCAGGCGTCTTGCGCGTACAGCGCGGTGACCATGGTCTTGCCGAGATAGCTCTGGCTGAGCGTCGTCTCATTCTGGCGCCAGTCGGTCGAGTTGTTGACGATATTGCGCAGCTGGTACTGGTTGCGGTGCAAGCCAAAGGTGAGTGCGTGCCGGCCATCGCCAAAGTCGCCTTTGACCGGTGTGTAGGTTGACTGCACTTCAAAGGTGTTCCAACCCGTGCCATCACGGCGGGTGACGGTGCCCGGGCCGCCCAGCGCCGCCAGCGGGTCCGCTTGATTGGCCTGCCGGCTGGCGTCGCTCAACATGGTGTAGTCGGTCGCCACCACAGACGCATTCCAGCCTGTGGCATGGCGGGTCTTCCAGGTCAGCCCGAGTTGGCGATGCAGCTCGTCGCGCTGGCTTGGCGCAAAGGTGTTGGCGGGTACCGTGAAGCGGTTGACGCCATCATTCACCACGCCAGCCCAGATGGGGTTGCCTGCCGCATCCCGCAGGTCGGTCTGGTTGCGCACCGTGCTGTCGCTGCGCCAGGAAGACACCCGACCTTCAATGCTCTGGGTGGGCGATATGTCGTAGCCCAGGCGGAAATTGACCGTATCCTGCACCGAGTGATCGATGGTGGTGGCCCCAAACACGGCGCGGTCCCGGCTCTGGGGGTCTTTGTCATACCGAATGCCGGTGACGCGGGTGCCCGAGGTTGGCGCAGCAAAAGAGGCTGCGGTCACCCCGCGTACGGCGTTGGCATAACCCATGGGGTGGCCCTCGCTGTCCTGGTGCTGGACACCCAGCGAAAACCACAGACCGGAGTCAAGCCTGGAGGCCAACCGGGCCGACAACATGGTGCCCGAATACCCCTCGGAGGTGCCGTATTCGCTGAACGACTGGTGGCTGGCCTTGACACTGACCGACGCCTCCAGACCCGTGGGCTTGCGCTCCGAGATCGCCAGCGTGGTGCCGATGGAGTTGCCGGGATAAATGGCAGAGTAAGGCCCGTACAGGGCGTCGATGCGCTCAATGGACTCGACGTTGACCATGTTCCAGCGCGGTGCATCAAAGCGCCCGAGAAAGCTGGAGATCAGGTAACCATCCAGATAGACCAGCGCCCGACCCGGTTGCAGAACGCCAAAGCTGCGCCCGCCGATGTTGGCATTGCGGTCACCGATGTAGCGCTTGCGCACGGTGGTGCTCGGCAGAGTGAGGGCCACGTCCTCCGGATTGAAAATATTTTGCTCCCGCAACTGCTCGGCATTTCGGCTGGCGGTGCTGCTGGGCAGGTTGGGCGCGAGCTGGGTTCGCGCGCCGGTGACACTGATGGTTTGCAACTGGGCCTCGGTGGCCACACCTTGGGCAAAGCCCATCGCTGGCACCAGCATCAGGGAACAGACCAGCGGGAGGCGCCGACCTGGCGCACTTGTTTGACGACGATTGATTCGCATGAAAACTCTTAAAAAATTGCCATAAACCGTCTCCAGCCGCTGTAAACACAGCTTGAGACGCTATTGATTCAATAGTTCAAGAGTCCAGGCGGCCCTCTCGGAGGCGGCCGCAGCGCCACGTAGGTGGAGAAAAAAACCGCCTGCCAGGCAGCAGGAACGGCGAAATCATCCCGATCGGTGAACAGGTGGTGCCCGGCCTGGAGTGTCGGTAGCACCCGGTCAACGGCCAACAGGCAAAACGGGCAATGCACCAGTGAAGGTGCGGCCTCCTGCCCGTCAGGGGCGTCCTTGGAGGCTTCGCCGGTGGTGGGGTCCACCCAGCGCATGCCGGCGTCCGTGCAAACCCCGACCCAAGGCGATGCGTCCGCTTGCGACCACGCCACCGCGTGCGACACCGTGGGCGCCAGCGCGCCAAACACCGCCATCCACACGGCCAGCCACACCACCAAGGTGCGACGCAGCGGGTCAAAGCGCGGTGTGTGAGTCATGGGCAGGGCAGGCAACGGGCGCGGGGTCTTGTCGGGGTCCGGGGGACTTAATGCTTGCCGTGGTTCATGGCGGGTTTACCGTCCATCTTGGCGCCAGGCGCCATGGCGGCCACGGGCACGGTCAGCTCCATCTTGCTCTCGACACCCTTGGCATCCTTGAACACCAGGGTCAGCGGCACCGTCGTGTCTTTGGGCAACGCGGCTTTCAAGTCCATCAACATGACGTGGAAACCACCGGGCTTGAGTTCCACGGTTTTGCCGGCGGGCAGGTCCAGCCCACCCGGTACGGCCCGCATTTTCATGATGTCACCGTCCATTTTCATCTCATGGACTTCGGTCACACCCGCAACCGGAGACGAGGCGCTCACCAACCTGGCACCGTCTTTAGCCGTCAGCGCCATGAAGGCGCCGGTCGCCTTTTGGCCGGGCACTGCGGTGCGGGCCCAGGCGCCCTTGACGTCGACAGATTGCGCATACGCGCTCGTGCAAACCAGGCCCACAATGAGGGCAAGTGTTTTCAATTTCATGCAATTCTCCAAAAAAATATCGGCAAAAGGGTGACGCAGGAAGGGATGTTGAATTAGCGAGGAACGGTGTGCAGACATGGCACATCACGCTCATCCACCTCAAAAAACCAATGAAATCAGGCTCTAGCCGTCGTATTTAAAGCACCGACAGCTACTGATTTAATAGCTCAAAGAAATTGCGGTGGACCACGCGCCGGCAGTGGTGCGGCGGTGAGTGCGGCGATATGAGCCGACGGAATGCTTTGCAGCACATGACCCAGAGGCTGGGCGGGCTCAGCCGCAGCACGGGCCTGTGGCGGGGGAGGTGCGCCACCCGTGGCACACAAGGGGCAATCCAGCATGGAGCCGGACACCTCATTGGCACCGTCATCGGTCATGACAATGAGCTTCATGACGCCAGCACCAGAGCAAATCAGCTCCGAGGCCTGCGGATTCAAAATAGGCGATGCCGCCGCAACCCCCAGAGACAACGCAAACCACACCAGCACGAAGCGGGCGAGAAGGTGAGCGTTGCGCAGGGTTTGCATGGCGGGAATTATGACCGATGGACCCACTAGGCCGGCGCACCGCCTGAGCGCCTGGGCCTTGACCTTCATCAAACACGCGGATGTCCAGCGCGCGCATGATGAAGAATTACCTACCCGGAAACACCGTCCATGACACACACCCTCACCGATCCTTTCAAGGCCCAGTTGCTGGCACGGCGCACCGGCTTGCTCGAGCAACTGGCGCAGCTGCGAGGCGGCGCAGTGAGCCGCACCGAGGCCTCTGCAGACCATTTCGGTCGCCCCGAAGACCCCAGCGCCCAAATGGCGACCGAACGCGAGCTGGAATTTGCACTGGATGCCCGCGAGTCCGCGGAGTTGGATGCAGTGGACGCCGCGCTCAAACGCATGGAAGCGGGCGGCTACGGCCAGTGCGTTGACTGCGGCATCACCATTCCTGCGGCCCGGCTGCATGCCGCGCCCG
Source organism: uncultured Rhodoferax sp. (assembly GCA_964492535.1). GTDB lineage: Bacteria > Pseudomonadota > Gammaproteobacteria > Burkholderiales > Burkholderiaceae_C > Rhodoferax. Next base: position 6,649 of record CAZBKX010000238.1, read on the forward strand.
AAGCGGCGCGCTGCATCACCTGCCAGGAAAAGACCGAATAGGGCCAACCGTGCCCGCAAGCGCCAGAGCGGGCCCTGCTATTCTGGCGGGATGAACAGCTTTTTTCACCTCGCCTTCCATGTGACCGGTCTTGACCAGACCCGCCGTTTTTACGGCGACGTGCTGGGTTGCACCGAGGGTCGCAGCACCGACACCTGGGTCGATTTCGACTTTTTCAACCACCAGCTCTCCATGCACCTGGGCGAGCCCTTCAAGACGACCAACACCGGCCGCGTGGGTGACAAGCTGGTGCCCATGCCACACTTTGGCTTGGTGCTGGCGCTGCCCGACTGGCAAGCCCTGGCGCAGCGACTGCAGGCCGCAAAGATCGAATTTGTGCTGCCGCCCCACGTGCGCTACCCGGGCGAGCCGGGTGAGCAATGGACGATGTTTTTTTGCGACCCCTTTGGCAACCCGATTGAGGTCAAGGGCTTCGCATCGCTGGCTGGGTTATTTGCGACCTGAACCATGACCTATACCTTCGCCTCTGCCACCATTTTGCTGATCCTGATCACGGACCCGATCGGCAATATTCCGATCTTTGCCAACGCGCTCAAACCGGTGGCACCTGCGCGGCGGCCCTGGATCATTTTGCGCGAGGTGCTGATCGCTTTCGCCTTGCTGCTGACCTTCATGTTCGTGGGTGAAGGTTTCTTGCGGGTGATGGGCTTGAGTGAGCTCTCGCTGCAAATTGGCGGTGGCGTGATCCTGTTCCTGATCGCCCTGCGCATGGTGTTCCCGCCGCCCCAATCGGAGGCGCCCGAAGCACTCGGCGAGCCGCTGATCGTGCCCTTGGCCATCCCCGCGATTGCCGGACCCTCGGCCCTGGCCACCGTGCTGCTGCTGGTGTCGCAAGCGCCCGAGCGGCGCATGGAGTGGGTTGCTGCGCTGTGCGTCACCATGGTAGTGAGTGCGGTGGTACTGGTGCTGGCCGAGCGAATTCAGCGCGTGGTGGGCGACCGATTTGTGATGGCGCTGGAGCGCCTGATGGGCCTGGTGCTGGTGGCCCTGTCCATCGAGATGATGCTGCGCGGCCTCAAGATCTTTATCAAGCAGGTGGCGGGGGCATGAAGCCGCTGTTCATGCAGCGGCGTCAGTTGGCACGCCCTCTTGAAGATCCATTAAGTCATTGATTTTTAATGTTTTTCAGGTTAGAAACAGATTTTTATAAAAATCACCTGAAATGAGCCCTCTTCTTGAGCTACAACCGAACCAGACTCGTCAGTACATTGATGCTGAAACCGTGTTTTTGGAACTTCGCCGTGCCCGAGCCGAAAGTGCCGAGGTGCGTGGGTCCATGTTTTGGCGTACCCAGGGTCACACCGACTACTTGATCCGCGAATCCGCCGGTGGCGCGCAGAAGTCTCTCGGCCCCAGAAGCCCAGAGACGCAAGCCATTCACGATCGCTTTAAACACCGAAAAGGTGAAGCCTCCAGCCGTCTGGCCGCATTGACCGTATCGGCCCACCATCAACAGCGGCTGAACAAAGCGCTGCGCGTCGGGCGCGTGCCAAATATTGTGGTCAAAACCCTCAATGCGCTGGAAGCCGCTGGTTTGCAAGACCATTTCATGACCATTGGCACGCACGCGCTGTATGCGTTTGAGAGCGCGTGCGCGGTTCGCTTCATTCCAGATGCCCTGGCAACGCAAGACCTTGACCTCTTGTTCGACAGCCGCAAGCGGCTGTCTTTTGTCTCACATATGCGGCGCATGGACAGCTCGTTCATCGGCGCCTTGCAAAAGGTCGACCCGAGCTTCAGGGTGATGCCTGATCAGAAACAAACGGCCATCAATGATGCGGGCTTTGAGATAGACGTCATCCGCAGGACGGACAAAAACCTGGCCCCCCATCCCTTCAGGATGAGCGCTGACGAAAATGATTTGTGGGCAGTGCAGGTGGACGGCACGGAAAAGATGCTCAGTGCCCCCCCCCGTTTCAGCCAGGTGGTGGTGACCGAGACGGGGCATATGGCCGTCATGAACACCATGAACCCGGTGACCTTTGTTGCCGTCAAACGCAAAATAGCCGCAGCCCAGAGCCGCGACCCGAAAAAGCGGTTGAAAGACGTGCTGCAAGCCGACTTGGTAGAGGGGCTGATCAAGACCCACATGCCGCAGTTTTCTATCGAATAATTGGAAAATCGCGCGGCAACGGCCTCAACCCCTTTGAGCAGCCCCCTCCAGCGGCACCACCTCCTGCTCAATGGCCCCAAACAGGCTGAAGCCGTCACCCCCTTTCATCTCGATGCGAATGGTGTCGCCGTAGTTCATGAATTCGGTCAACGGCTTGCCGTCCTGAATCGTCTCGATGGCGCGCTTTTCCGCAATGCAGCTGTAGCCGTGGCTCCAGTCCTTGTTACTGACCGTGCCGGACCCCACGATGGAGCCAGCGCGCACGTTGCGGGTTTTGCACAGGTGGGCAATGAGCTGGCCGAAGTGAAACGTCATCTCCGGCCCGGCGTTGCATAAGCCGACAGTGCGGCCGTTCCAGGTGCATTGCAGGGTCAGGTTCAGGCGTCCCTTGTCCCAGGCGCTCACTCCGCCGAACACCAGTTCATCCAGCGTCACAGCCACCGGGCTGAACGCCGTGGCGGGCTTGCTCTGCAAAAAACCGAAGCCTTTGGCCAACTCGGCCGGAATCAGGTTGCGCAAACTCACGTCGTTGGCCAGCATCAGCAGCCGAATGCCGTCCAGCGCCTGTTCGGGGCTGGCGCCCATGCGCACGTCGCCCGTGATCACCGCCACCTCCGCCTCAAAATCAATGCCAAACGCCTCATTGGCACACACAACGTTGTCGCAAGGCCCCAGAAAATCGTCACTGCCACCTTGGTACATCAAGGGGTCGGTGTAAAAACTGGCCGGTACCTCCGCGCCCCGGGCCTTGCGGACCAACTCCACATGGTTGAGGTAGGCCGAACCATCAACCCACTGGCAGGCGCGTGGCAAGGGTGCCATGCATTGACGGGGGTCAAACGGGAAGGCGTGGCGGGCGCGGCCACTGTTCAGGGCGTCGAAGAGGTCCTGCAACTGGGGCGACATGAAGTTCCAGTCATCCAGCACCTGCTGCAGGTGGTTGGCCGTACCGGTCGCATAATGTGCGGTGGCCAGATCGCGCGAGACCACAACGAGTTGTCCGTCGCGTGAGCCGTCTTTATAGGTAGCAAGTTTCATGGAAGGTGCTCAGGGTTGATGACCGTCAATGGAGGTCCGATGGCAACGACATACCGTCACATCATGGCAGCGAGCATAACGCCGCGCCTTGCCCGCTGGATGGTGAGTTTTAGATGAGTCCCGGACCCTCGCCTGCGCTGCCAACCAAGGTGTTGGTCGCCCTGACAAGCGCTGTGCTGCTGGCGCACCTGGTGGCCTTGCAGGCATCGCCAGCCGCCTTGGGGCTGGCCCGCTTGGCTGACGAGCCGCCTCGCGCCTTCACCACACGCACCGTCGAACCCGCACCGCCCCTCAAACCTGCGGCTGAGCCCGCCCCAACGTCTGCGGTGGCTGAAACAGCCAAGCCTGCGAGACCCAAACGACCACCGCAGTCCACGACACTGACGCCGCCAACCACAACGGCGGCTGAAAACCAGACTGTTTTGGCACCGACGGAAGTCACCCCGCCTGCGGTAGACGAACCACTGCCTGTCTTGACAACTCACACAGCTGAGGCAGCGCCTGCAGAAGCACGCCCCCCACCACCAGCGCCACGTCCTCCGCGCGAAACCCTCCG
>CAZBKX010000239.1:0-1545 GCA_964492535.1 uncultured Rhodoferax sp.
AAATTGCCTCGACAGTTGTATTCGCAGCTGCATTTTTTCGGGAGATCAACATGCGAGTCAAAAGCGAGGGCTTCATCTCAGGGAGGCGTTGGCGTGCAAGCTATGTGGCAGCTGCGGCGTCAACACTGGTCATGGTGGTGGCGGGCTGCAGTTCCAGTTCCGATTCGTCAACGGATGGATCTGCAACACCGAGTTATCCGACCATCATCGAGTCCAACCTGAACGAACAGGTGACGCAGATTGGCGGCGCCACGACGGCAGTCGCCTACTACGACAACGGCACGAAGTGGACGCTCTACAGCATGGCCAACCGCTTTGCCGTGACCTCCATCGGCACCGATGCCGCTGCGGTCAAGGCGGCGGTCAAGGAGCTTGTGGCGCCGGGTTATATCCAGCGCATCACGGTGCTCAAGGACCACGGTGTCGACAAGAAAGCCTATGCGCTGCTGTCCATGGGCGGCAAGGGCATCGGTGTCGTGGACATCACCAATCCAGCGGCCCCGGTCTATGTGCGCACCATGACGGTGGACTACGCGTCGCCCTCTTTCATGTACTCGGACGGCGGCGGCACGGTCTTCACCGAAGAGGCCGCGACGCACACGGCGGGCCCGGTCAATGACCTGCTGGTTTTTGACGAGAAGTCGGTGCCCACCCCCGATAGCAGCGATGACCAGTTGCTGATCGCCAACGGCGCCTTCGGCATCCAGAAGACCAAACTGTCGAACCTGATGGGCGCCGCCGCCGACGGTGCGCTCCCCATCGACGGGCCGCAGTTGTGGACCTTGAAGTACGCGAGCGAGAACCCCAACGGGGGGCCGCTCAGCCTGAAGATGCACAAAGGCAAGCTCTACGCGGCGCTGGGCTTCCTGGGCATCGGCATCTATGACCCGGCCACGCTCGCCGCGCCAGTGGGTGCCTACAACCTGTATGCGGACTGCAAGAACACCGCACAGGAAGACTGGTTCGGCTATCCGAAGCGCAAGATCGCCTGCCCCGACGCCTCATTGGATGCGGCGGCAAACGTGGTTCCCATGGGGGTTGACGCCGACGGCATGCCGACCTACCTGCAGGCCGCCAATGAACTGGGGAACAAGAACAGCCTGACCTGGTACCCCTGGGCCGAGTTCGACCGCTACGGCAAGTACTACTACAAGGCCCGCACGATGGACCTGGTGGATATTGCGCCGAGTTCACCAACTGGCACGACCAGGACGGTGGCCTATGTCGCCTACTCGCTGGGTGGCCTGGTGGCCGTGGACGTCACCGACCCGGCGGCACCGAAGTACGAGGGCTATGTGCCGGCAGCACCCGCCCACGGGCCCGACGAGCCACCGATCAACGTCGACAAGAAGGGCATCCTGTCGCACTTCGGCTCCGGCATGCTCAAGGAAGCCGGCGTGATGGACGTGCGTGTGGTGCCTGACCCCGACGCCGGTGCCGGCAAGATGCGCGCTTTCTACACTGACCACTTCGCGGGTCTGGTGGCGGTCAGCGGTGCGGAAGCGCCAACCACCCTGTGGAAGAACACGGGCGCTCCGTTCGACA
>CAZBKX010000240.1:0-1509 GCA_964492535.1 uncultured Rhodoferax sp.
GCGGCTGGCCGTGACGCTGTCGCAGGACGGGCCGTCGCAGCTCTACACGATGCCCGCCGCCGGCGGCACGCCCGTGCGCCTGACACGCAGCAACGCCATCGACACCGAGGCCGTGTACGCACCCGATGGCCGGCATATCTATTTCGTCAGCGACCGCGGAGGCGGCCCGCAAATCTACCGCACCGCCATCTCTGGCGAGTCGGCGGAGCGCATCACCTTCGACGGCAACTACAACATCAGCCCGGCCGTCAGCCCCGACGGCAAGCTGCTGGCGTACGTCACGCGCCGCGGCGGCGCCTTCAAACTGATGGCACTGGAGCTCGCCGGGGGAACTCCGCGGGCCTTGACCGACACTCAGCATGATGAAAGCCCCGGTTTCGCGCCGAATGGTCGCTTGCTCGTGTATGCCACGCGAGCCGATGGCAGCGACGTGTTGATGACCACCACCCTGGACGGCAAGATCAAGACTCGCCTGCTCAGCAGCGGGGCCGATGTGCTCGAGCCTGCCTGGGGGCCGTTCAGCCGCTGAGCCGGCATCGACCGGCTTCCGTCCACCTCACCCCCCACAAGGAGTCCCCCGATGAAGACGACACCCCGACGCGCCTGGAAACTGGCCCTGCCCCTGGCTGCACTGATGGTGGCCTTGGCCGGCTGCGAATCGACCAAGCTGGCCGAGACGTCCGACGTCCCCGTGGAATCGCGCACCCCGGTGGCGAGCACGGCCGGATCCTCGTCGACCTCGCCGTCGGCAAGCACCAGCGGCACGCCGCAGTCCAGCGTGGCCACGGTGAACCTGGCCAATGCCGGCGCGGCGAGCGGCACCGCCGTGATGGCGGCACCCAGCCAGCGCATCGTCTATTTCGATTTCGACAGCTACGTGATCAAGGACGAATTCAAGGGCGTGCTCGACGGCCATGCCCGGGCGCTGACCGCCAGCCGCAGCAAGCGCATGGTCGTCGAAGGCCATACCGACGAGCGCGGCGGCCGCGAGTACAACCTGGCCCTGGGCCAGAAGCGCGCCGAAGCGGTGGTGCGCTCGATGACGCTGCTGGGCGTCGGCGGCCAGCAACTCGAGGCCGTGAGCTTCGGCGAGGAGCGCCCTGCGGTGCAGGGCAGCGACGAAGCGGCCTGGGCGCGCAACCGGCGTGCCGAGTTGAAGGACCGCTGAGATGCGCGTGGCCATGCCGGTGCGCGCCGCGCTGGCGATCCTGACGCTGGGCCTGGCGGCCGGCACGGCACGCGCGGGCCTGTTCGACGACGAGGAGGCGCGCAAGGCCATCATCGACCTGCGCAACCGCATCACCGAAGGCGACGAGCGCTCCAAGGCGCGCACGGCCGAGCTCGCGGCCGCCAATGCGCAGATGGCCGAGCAGCTGGCCGCGCTGCGCCGCAGCCTGCTCGACCTGAACAACCAGCTGGAGGCCATGCGCGGCGAGGTCGCCAAGCTGCGCGGCAATGACGAGCAGGTCCTGCGCGAGCTGTCCGAGATGCAGCGGCGCCAGAAGGACG
>CAZBKX010000241.1:0-2206 GCA_964492535.1 uncultured Rhodoferax sp.
ACATCGTAGAAAAAATCATCACAACCAAACCCAAAAATGATGTTCAGCCTACGCTTATGCAGTCAAATTTCCCGCAGCCGCTCCTCCCGGCTACGGGGTAACTGAGGAATTTAGGATCAAGGCAGCGGGCAGTCAAAAAGCCTTCAAATCGGTCGATTTTGAGGCTGTTCTGGCTTTAGCCGGCGTATCTAAAAGTTTAGGCGCTACAAAAATAGGAGTCGTCAGCGCCATGGGTGCCGATGCGGCTTCCAAGGTTTTTTACAACCGCGTCAAAGGTGAAATGGAAGAAGCGTTGGGCCAACTGGGATACAGCGCTTTGGTCATTGCACGGCCGTCGTTGTTGACGGGTGACCGCAGTGCTCTGGCGCAAGCGGCACGCCCTGCCGAAAAGCTGGGAATGCTCGCCATGCGCCTGTTCAGGCCCTTGATTCCCGCCAACTACCAAGCCATTGAGGCCGACAGAGTTGCGAAAGCTTTGATCCGCGCGGTGCAAGATCAACCATTTGGCACCCGGGTGCTGCTTTCTGGCGAGATGCAGGCCGTCATTTAAACCCGCTGCCCGGTGAACTGGCAGCCAGAGACGGGCGCAGCAGCCAGCCCAGCCTGGCTCCTGCCCCCACGGCCACGCCCACTGACCAGAACACCACCGAGACCCCCACGACTGCGCCAGCCGTTCCGAACAACAGCGGCATCAGGACGCTGGACGCATTGATGGTCATCAGCCTCAACCCCAGCGCTTCGCCATGGCGGTACTCCGGGGTAATCTGGTGCAAGGTACTCATGATCATCGGCTGCACCGACCCCAGCACCAAGCCCAGTAACACCGAACACACGCCCATAGCCAGGGGCGTGGCCATGAAGGGATACGCCACAAACAGCACGGCGGTTGCCAACATGGCCGAACCCACCACCGTCCACTCGTTCACCCGAGTGGCCAGAAAAGGCAGTGCCACGCGCACAACGGTGGCCGCAATCGCAAAGGCACCCAGAATCGCGCCGATGACCGAGGCGCTGAACCCGCGCTCGTGCCCCAGCACCGGCACCACAAAGGTGTGCACATCCCAGCACGACGACAGCAGCCAGTTCACCAGCAGCAGGCGCCGCATCAGCGGCTCGCGCAGCAAATCCCAGGTTTTTTTGGGTGCTGCATTCGGGGCAGCTACCGACGGTGGCACCTCCACGGTGGGCCGCACCCACAGCCAGGCCACCAGGGCCAGCAGCGCCATCAATGAAAAAGCGGCCCTGAACCCGCTGTAGTCAATCAGCAAGCCCGCCGAGAACGGGCCTATGAAATTTGAAATAGCCGGCCCGATGGACAGCCAGCTGAACACGCGCTTGAGTTCAGCCGCGCCTTGTGCCGCCCGCCCCACATGGCGCTGCAGGGCCAGCGACGCGACGCCAGTGGCGCCACCGGTCATCAGGGCGCTCAGACACAACACAGGGAAGATCGGGAAGGCCGCAGCGAGCCCCGCACCCAAAAAGGCGATGCCAACACTCCGGGCCATCGGCCGCTTGAGCCCGTGCCGATCGACATAACGCCCCGCAGGCAGGGCCAGAAAAACCTGCATCAGGGCAAACAGGGCCAACAAAAACCCTACAGCCAGGGGGCTGTAGCCCTCCCTCAGGGCCAACAGGGGCGAGGCCAGACGCATGCCTGACATGCAAGCGTGCAGGCAAACCTGACCTGAGATCAGGCGGGCCAGCGCGAATCGCGGGCCCTCAGGCGGCGCGGCTGACTCGCTCATCGCGGATCGTCCGGCGCATCACCATCAAAATCCCTGTCCATCGGAATAAGCGCCTGCACCTCGGTGTCGGGCAGCGCCTCCACCTGCTTGAGTGCCCGCCCCATGGCGCGACTTCTGACCTGGGCGTTGTCCAGGGTCTTAAGGACGGTTTCAGTTTGAGACTTGACCCGGGCCAGCACATCGCCAAACTTGCCAAATTCGGTCTTGACCGCGCCCAACACCTGCCACACCTCGCTGGAGCGCTTTTCCAGCGCCAGCGTGCGAAAACCCATCTGCAGCGAGCTAAGCATGGCTAGCAAGGTGGTGGGCCCGGCCAGCGTGATGCGGTGCTCGCGCTGCAAGGCCTCCATCAGGCCGGGGCGGCGCAGCACCTCGGCGTACAGGCCTTCCGTGGGCAGGAACAGGATGGCGAAGTCGGTGGTGTAAGGGGGTTCGACGTATTTCTCGGCGATCGACTTGGA
>CAZBKX010000242.1:0-1724 GCA_964492535.1 uncultured Rhodoferax sp.
GATGTGGTACTCGTGGTCGTTTTCTTCGACCCGCACTATCTTGTAGTCGGGAAGATTCAGGATGTTCGTCGGCATCTACTTTGGGCACGAGGCCGTATCAACAAGCTTCATGTGGTCAGGTCTTCGTGGCACGCCGAAAAAAGGCCATTTCGTCAATGACCGCAAGCCTGCCATCCGGCAAGGTCAAAGTGCTCATGCTGCCACCTCCGCGCCGGGGGCGATTTTGATCAGGGCGTAGCGAGGCTGTGCTGCCTCCTCGGGAGTAAGCCGCACAAATGTCCCCCCTGACCCAAACGCCAGCCCATACTCCAGATCGCTCAGCAGCTGCTGGCGCTGGGTGCGCAAGGCACTTGGCGCATCAGGTGTGGGTTTGCCCATTTCGCCAATATGAAGAACGTAAAAACGCAACACTCTGGCCCCTTCTGGATGAGGGTTGTCGCTGGCAAAAATATCACCCGGAATAGACTCAAGTCCCTGGGCATCCTGCCTGCTTGTGAAGACCAAGTAGTCATACCCTTTCCAGTGAAACTGGAAATCATCCTCGAACCGAGCATCAGGGTCGCCCGGTTCTGATTTTCTGGCTTCCGGCCTAATGACGCGCAGAAAGATGTTGCGTTCCCGGTCAATGGCCCAATCATCCTGTGGGTTGATGATGAACAGCTTGCTCTCAAAATCAGCCAGCCGATAACGCTCCCGATCTTCGGGCGAGATGTATTCATTCACAAAAGCCATGTCATTTCTCCGTTGGGTGTTTGCAATGTTTTGGATGGCTGAGTTTCAAGCGCACATCAAACAGTGAGCATCATTGGCGGCTATGCGCCAGCCAAGGCTGGCCGCGCCATTAGTTTCACCGGTCGTACCCGTGGTGCCGTTGGAACGGGTGAAGCTACCCGCCGCCGTTTGCACGTTGCCGTTGCCCAGGTCGGTGCGCACGGCACTGGAGTTGACGCCAATCCCAGTGATACTGTTGGCAGCAAGGGTAGTCAGCTCGTTGGCCTGGCTGATGCCATCTTGATTTAGGTCACGCCAGATGCGCAAATTGGCAAAGACGCTGTCTGCAGAGTCAATCTTGCCGTCTTTGTTGGCATCCAGGTCTTTGAGTGCGTCAAAGCCGTCGGTAGCCAGTTGCCCGTTGCGCTTGAGCGTGTCCACACCAAAATAACGGACGAATTGTCAACCCCATTGGCAGTGGCTCCACTGTACAAAACGGTGGTTTTGCCGCTGGCCTCAATGGAGAGTTGATTAATCAAGTTACGCAGTTGATCAACCGTAGTAACGTTGGCCAGTGCTTGGTTGGCTTGTTGTGCTGTTAGTGCCATGCTTACTTTTCCCAGTTTAGAAGCCAAAAGTGACGACGATCGTGCCGTGGATATATTTGTTCATTACTTGACCTGCCCCGTATATGGTCAAGGCCTCCTTCAAAATGGCCACGAATTCGTTCAGAGATTTGCCGTGCAAAAAAAATATGTGATTGATCCGGGCTTCTGCCTGCGTCAGGGAGTATGTCAATCATGCCGCGCTCGGTTGAGGCATAGGTCATGATTTTGAGCAAGGCTGGGTAGTGAATGATGAAAGGATTTTCGTGGACTGTCCCTGACCCTGTTCTCCCGAGTTCGACAGTTAAAAACGTAAGTCGTTGATTCCTATAGGGGTGCGCTGCAAACGCTCCACTACAAAAGGGTCAACTGTGCGGGAAGGGTCGGCTTCTTGATCGTCAGTGCTTG
>CAZBKX010000243.1:0-1631 GCA_964492535.1 uncultured Rhodoferax sp.
CCCTGAAGAGACATACGTCATCCTGATCGCGTTGTCGCAAAGCTGCCGGTTGAGCGCGAACACAGTCAACTGAATGAGGCCCCACAGCGGAGGGCACACATCGGCAGGCAGCCTCAGCGGGCGCCCGATGGCGCCCCGGTCAACTTCGAGCGCCACCGTCCCGAGCAGACCACGTTGTATTGCCTCGTGCAGCAGCACGCAGCCAGCTTCATCGCCACCCACACCGAGGCCAGCACCGGCGCCGAACTGCCCCGGTTCATCAAGGACGAGTTCGACGCCTTCCTCGAGTGCGGCATCCTGGCGCACGGTTTAGCCGCAGACCTAAGCCGCCATCTCGCCTAAGGCAGTTGAAAGCGCATGAATGCCCTCGGCATCTGTACCTCGACCCCGTGGCTGGCCGCCAACTCTTGCAGTCTGCTCAGACTCAAATCCACCCGATCCAAGGCATAGGGCATTGCCTGCAAGGGCTCGTCGAGGCCAAGCCCAAAGTCATCCCAATGCACAGGGATGACTCGCTTGGCGCCCGTCTGCACCACGGTCTCGCGCCAGTAGGCCTGCACGAAATCATTCGACTGTTTGCCCAAACCGCCGATGCCGAGAACAACCGTGTCGGCCTTCACGCCAGCAAAAGCCCCGGGGCGGTAGTTGGCGCTTGGCACGATCAACAGATTGCCACGCGCATGTTCCAGTAAGAAGGAGTAACTCTGAGCTTCCTTGAACTGCGACAGTCGGGCGGGAAACTTAAAGGGTGCGGTGATGAAACCGGGAAACACGGGCTCCGGCGAATGCGGTGTCTCAAATGCAGTCAGCGTGAAGCGTCCAATGACCTGTGCCCGCCCCGGCTGCAACAGTCGCATCTGCTCAGGCGCAAGACCATCACCCCGTGCGATCTGGTGGGTCGACTCGGAGCCGTAAAGCAAGGCCCCTGTCTTGGCGGCCACACGCCCGGCATCCATGGCGTGATCATGGTGGGAATGAGCCACAAACACAGCATCCAGCGTCGTGACGCCGCCCTTAGCCAAGGCGGACTGGATGCGGGCTTCATCCGGTTCAAGTGGCGTCGCCAGCAAGCGCAGCCAGGAGGGGCGAGAGAAAAATCCATCACACATCAGTCGCGTTGCGCCGTCGCTGATCAACAGGGTGCTGGTGCCGAAAAACTGGGCCTGAAGCAAGCCCGCCTCAGCGACAGGCTGCATAGCCGGCCTCACCTCACCGCCAACCGGCAGGAGGGGCCGCCAATTGAGCGCAACGCCGATGCCGGCCAGCAGCAAGAGCAAAAGAGCGAAGGAAGCGGCAAGAAGGACTTTCAAACGCATGAGCGCCATGCTGCCACACAGATCCGCACTCATGGACGAAGCCGCTGACCTGACCCGGAAATTTCATCACCGAAGGGTCGGCAGCCTCGCGGCTGAGCCCGTTCTCATAGGTAACCGAGCAGATTGCCGCCGACCGTGCAGGGCCTTGCTTCCGCTGTGCCTGACGCGGAGACGAAGGCACTCGAAGCCGTAATCAGCGAGCGACCGGAACTGGCCGATTGTTCTTGTCCGGGAGTGTCCGCAATCCCGCAGCTACTGGCAACGCTTGGCTATTGGTCGCCATGAGCAGACGTTCAACCGGGAAAACCGACCCGC
>CAZBKX010000244.1:0-2139 GCA_964492535.1 uncultured Rhodoferax sp.
GCACCACCATCGAGGCCATGGCGGCGGTGTTTGGCGGCACGCAAAGCCTGCATACCAACAGCTTTGATGAAGCCATTGCGCTGCCGACTGAATTCAGCTCGCGCATTGCGCGCAACACGCAGCTCATCATTCAGGAAGAGACCCACATCACCAACGTGATCGACCCTTGGGCCGGCTCCTACATGATGGAAAAGCTCACCCAAGACATGGCTGATGCGGCGTGGAAGATCATCGAGGAAGTCGAAGGCATGGGCGGCATGACCAAGGCCGTGGCCAGCGGTTGGGCCAAGCTGAAAATTGAAGCGGCCGCCGCTGAAAAGCAGGCCCGCATTGACAGCGGCAAAGACGTGATTGTGGGCGTCAACAAATACAAACTCAAGACCGAAGATGCCATTGAGACCCGGGACATTGACAACGTGGCCGTGCGTGACGGCCAGATCGCCCGTTTACAGGAAATTAAGCAAAAACGGGACCTGGCCGGCGTAACGCTTGCCCTGGATGCTATTACTTTAGCATCAGAAACCAACACCGGCAACCTGCTGGATCTGGTCATCAAGGCGATGCGCCTGCGCGCCACGGTGGGCGAGGTGAGCGACGCCATGGAAAAAGCCTTTGGCCGCCACCGTGCTGATACCCAAAAGGTCACCGGCGTGTATGCCGCCGCTTATGACACCGACTCCACCCACGCCGACACCATGACTTACTGGAACGACCTGAAGGCCGAGATTGCCGAGTTTGCGCAAACCCAGGGCCGTCGCCCCCGGGTGATGATCAGCAAGCTGGGCCAGGACGGCCACGACCGGGGCGCCAAGGTGGTGGCCACCGCGTTTGCCGACCTGGGCTATGACGTGGACATGGGTCCGCTGTTCCAGACGCCCGAAGAATGCGCCCGCCAAGCGATTGAAAACGACGTGCACGCCGTGGGCGTGTCCACCCTGGCCGCAGGCCACAAAACCCTGGTGCCCGCGATCATTGCCGAGCTGAAAAAGCAGGGGGCTGACGACATCATCGTGTTCGTGGGCGGCGTGATTCCCCGGCAAGACTACGGGATGCTGTATGCGGCCGGCGTCAAAGGCATTTACGGCCCCGGCACGCCGATTCCGGCCAGCGCCAAGGACGTGCTGGCGCAGATCAAGAAGGCGTTAGCCTGACCTGGTTGTTATACTGTAATACCGTATTTCAGCTGGAGCAGATCATGGCCATTTCAGTCCGCATGGATTCATTACTGGAGAAAGAGTTGGAGTTGACCGCCAAGCGCATGGGGCTGACCAAGTCCCAGTTCATCATCAGCGCGGTAGAGCGGGCGCTGGGGCGCAAGAACCCGTATGAACTCATGGTGAGTCTCAAGGCGCAAGAGGCGGCGGCTGACTACTCGGTGGCACATGCATTTGAAGGTGCGCAGCTGCCATATGACACAGACCATTCGCGTGACGCACTCGTCGCCAAACTCAAGGACAAGCACAGTGGCAGCAGCGCTGGTTGACGCTGGACCGTTAGTTGCCGCCTTTGGGCAGAACCAGCCGCAGGGCGCGCGATACCAGACGTTGTTCAAGCTGGCATCCGACGAGCAATGGTCGCTGGCCACGACTTGGCCCTGCGTTGTGGAGGCGAGTTATTTACTGTCGCCACCGCAGCGCTACACCTTGCTGCGTTGGGTTGGCGCAGGTGCAGTGGCGGTGTTTCCTTTCGCTCAAGAGGCGCTGGAAGACATGGTGGCGTTGATGCGCCGTTACACCGAGGCACCGCGTACCGAGATGGATTTGGCCGATGCCTCATTGCTGTGGCTAGCCTCGGACACGGGCGTAAACCGCATCATGACGCTGGATTTGCGTGATTTTTCGCGGTATCGGCTGCCCGACGGGCGCGCTTTTGAAATATTGTGAGAATTATGGCTCCAGACCCCGCCCTGCCTGCGCAAGCAGTACCTGATTTAATAGCGTTATCGGCATCGCATGAAATCCCTTGGGCGCAATTTCAAGACGCCATTCTTCGAGGCCAGCCGATGCCGCAGCGCCGCGCCATGGCCAAGGCCATCACGCTGCTTGAATCGACCCGCACGGATCACCGCGCCCAGGCCGATGAGTTGCTGACCGCCTTGCTGCCGCACACGGGCAAGTCCTTTCGGCTGGGCATCAGCGG
>CAZBKX010000245.1:0-2966 GCA_964492535.1 uncultured Rhodoferax sp.
CTGATTATTCAGCAAAAAATGCAGGAGCTCGTGGAGATATCCCAGCGCGCCACATCCCAACGCAATGCCACGCTGGTTGAAAGTCTGGTGGGGATAGAGACCATCAAATTTATGGTCGCAGAGAGCGCCTTTCAGCGTAAGTGGGAGCAATCCACGGTATTTCTTGCCCAGATTGGTGCCAAGTTGAAGTTGCTTTCAACGTCCATCATGAGCCTTGTCCAGTTGTTGCAACAACTTGTGACTGTGATGGTGGTGATCGTCGGGGTGTATTTGTTGATTGACAATCAAATGAGTATGGGCGGGATTATTGCCGTGTCCATGTTGGCGGGGCGGGCCATGGCACCATTTGGGCAGGTGGCGGGTCTTCTCATGCAATATCACAATGCAAAAAGCGGTTTGATGTCCGTGGAAAAGCACATGCAGACACAACCCGAACGAGTTGATGCGTCTGCGTTTCTGCACCGAAAAGGTTTTCAGGGGACCATAGAGTTCAGGAGCGTCTGCTTTTCCTACCCGGGCCAGCAGCAATCAGTGCTGCGCAATGTTTCGTTCAAAATACAGGCAGGGGAGAGAGTCGGATTCATTGGTCGGGTTGGGTCCGGAAAGTCCACTATTCAACGGTTGGTACTGGGCTTGTACCCACCCACTGAGGGCTCGATACTTATCGACGGTATTGATCTGCGACAAATTGACCCTGCCGAATTACGGAGAGCGGCGGGCTTCGTATCTCAAGATGTGAGTTTATTTTACGGTAGCTTGAAGGAAAATATCACACTGGGTATGCCTTTCGCTGATGATCAGGCTGTTATCAATGCAGCCGAGGTTGCTGGTGTCACTGAGTTCGCAAACCGTCATCCGCAAGGTTTCGATATGTTGATCGGTGAGCGCGGTGAATCCTTGTCTGGAGGCCAGCGACAAGCTGTTGGTATTGCGCGCGCGGTGTTGAACGATTCGCCCATCTTGCTGCTTGATGAGCCCAGTAGCGCAATGGATCATCAAAGCGAAGATTATTTGAAGACCCAGTTACAAAGATTCAGTACGGGAAAGACGGTAGTTCTGGTCACTCACCGCACATCGTTACTCAGTTTGGTGGATCGACTGATCGTGATTGACAACGGGAAAGTGATGGCCGATGGCCCGAAATCACAAGTAGTAGAAGCGCTTCAAAGCGGTCGAGTGGGAAAGGCAATTTGATGCAAACCCCAAACTTCTTGTTGTTGCGTTTGTCTGCAGCCTGGGGCGCTGTGTATGCACGATGTTCGCGGCTCATGGACATCGCTATGCGGCGTTCAGGTGGGCGTGAAAGTGACCTTGACGCTGATTTTGATGCCAGTGCGGACTGGGCAATTGCGGAGCAGACTCCACGAGGCGCCCGCATCTTGGTGTGGAGTAGTGTGGCGGCTGTATTTGTTTTGTTGTTGTGGGCAAACTTTGCTGCTCTAGATGAAGTGACGCGTGGTGAGGGCAAGGTTATCCCGTCACGTCAGGTTCAAGTGTTGCAAAGCCTGGACGGCGGCATTGTTTCTGAGATATTGGTAAGGGAAGGCCAAAGCGTGAAAATCGGAGATCTGATGCTGCGGGTCGACCCCACCCGCATGATGTCTTCGTTGCGTGAAAACCGCTCACAGTACCTTTCTTTGCTTGCAAAGGGCGCACGTCTCAGGGCACTTGCAGAATCTACCCGATTTGTGCCGCCCGCAGAGGTGGCGCAAGAAGCGCCAGATATTGTCAAGCAAGAACTTGCTTTGTACGAATCGAGAAAAGCGGAACTGGACGCCACCTTGGGCGTGGCCAGGCAGCAGTCTTCGCAGAGGTCACAAGAGCTCATTTCTGTGCGTGCAAAGCGAGAGCAAGCGGCGCAGAGCTTTAGTTTGACAGCCAGGGAACTGGAGTTGACCAGTCCGTTGGCAAAATCTGGCGCTATATCTGATGTGGAACTGCTGCGGCTGGAGCGTGAAGTTGCCCGATATCGGGGTGAGCGCGATAGCGCCAATTCAGACATTCCCCGGTTGGAGTCTGCGGTTGCCGAGGCATCTCGCAAAATCCAGGAAATCGAGCTGACCTTTCGTAATATCGCTCGCTCAGAACTCAGCGAGACCAATGCCAAGCTTAATGCGTTACTGGAGGGTAGCACCGCCTTGGAAGATCGGGTCAAGCAGACCGAAATTCGCTCTCCAGTGAATGGCACCATCAAACAACTCAAGGTCAATACGGTTGGCGGAGTGGTACAGCCCGGTAAGGATTTGGTGGAGGTTGTCCCCTCTGATGATGCGTTACTGCTAGAGGCTCGAGTACTGCCAAGGGACATCGCATTTTTACATCCCGGTCAAAAGGCCCTGGTCAAATTCACTGCCTATGATTTTGCCACCTATGGTGGCCTGGAAGCCATGCTTGAGCACATAAGTGCTGATACTGTTCTTGATGAAAAGGGCAATGCGTTTTTTCTGGTTCGAGTTCGTACGTTATCCAGCAGTATTGGAGCGCAAAAATTTCCTATTATTCCCGGCATGGTTGCAGAAGTTGATATTCTCACGGGCAAGAAATCAGTGCTGGCTTACTTAATGAAGCCGATTCTGAGAGCGAAGTCAAAGGCCATGACTGAACGATGAATCCAAGTTTCAACAGCATATTCATTACCCGTGATCCTGGTTTGCTAAATCATTGGCGACTGGTCTACGGGGCAAACCTACATGCCGGGCATACAGAAATCACGCAGATCGAAATATTCTTTCATTCCGTGCCCAAGTTGCCCTGCGTTGTTTGGGTCGACACATCCATCCCGCAGATGCCCATGTGGAGTGCGGAAGTTTGGCGCGAAATGCTGAAAAATGACTGGGTTCGCGTTGTTGCGGCGAGTTCCAATCCGAATGACAGCGAAGCCATGGACTCGCTCGATGTTGGTTGTGTTGGCTATTGCCACGCCTTTGCGGACGTGGCGACCCTCCAAAATTACAACAAGACCACGA
>CAZBKX010000246.1:0-1784 GCA_964492535.1 uncultured Rhodoferax sp.
GCGCCAGCGGCCACATAGCTCTCGTCGCTGAAACTGGCCTGGGCGCCGGCACCGGACTCGATGGCCACAGAAAAGCCAAGCTTGATCAGCTTTTGCACCGCCTCGGGCACGGTCGCCACCCGCTTCTCGCCGGGAAAAACCTCACGCGGAACACCAATTCGCTGGGCGGTGGCAGGGTGTGCAACGGGTGCGCCTCCTGAGGGGGTGGCAATGCTTGCGCCAGTCGTCATGAAGCGTCTCCTCGTCTAAGAGTTGTTAAATTAAAAATATTTGAGCTTACCCGAGTTTTTTCATTTTATGAGCGGGCAAACCATGACCGACAGCCTCAGGTCAGCCGCTTTCAAGCCAGAAGGCTATGCATAATCCGGCATGGACACACGTTGGAAACCAAGCGCTACAGTGGCGGCGATCATCGAGCAGGACGGTCGATTTTTGCTGGTGGAAGAGCACACCCCCGAGGGGTTGCGACTCAACAACCCGGCCGGCCACCTGGACCCCGGAGAAAGCCTGGAAGACGGCTGCGCCCGGGAAGCCCTGGAGGAAACTGCCCATATTTTTTACCCCCGCGCCATTGTGGGCGTCTACATGTCGAGATTTCTGCGTCCTGCGCGAGGCAAAGCGCCAGCGCAAGACATCACCTATTTGCGCGTGGCCTTTTGCGGCACCCTGGGCGCATTTCAGGCGGACCGCACGCTAGACAAGGGGATCGTGCGGACCCTGTGGCTGACGGCTGACGAGGTCCGCGCCAACGCATCCCGCCACCGCAGCCCACTGGTGCTGCGCTGCATGGAAGATTACCTGGCGGGGCAGCGTTACCCCTTGGCCATGATTCACACAGACCCATCTGTCACGCTATAAAAATCAGCATGAATAATCAATAAAAACGACGGCTGGAACAGCATTTTCCCATCAACCAGAAGCCGGCGGGCCGCCATGCCACCCGAGGGAATAAGCCGGTGTGCGCCAAGCCCCGGGGATAATCGCTCCCCTATGGAAAAGCAACACAACGGACAACGGGTGGTGGTGGGTTTGAGTGGCGGCGTGGACTCGGCGGTGACCGCCTGGCTGCTCAAACAACAGGGCTATGAGGTCATCGGCATCTTCATGAAGAACTGGGAAGATGACGACGACTCCGAATATTGCTCATCGAACATCGACTTTGTCGATGCAGCGGCTGTGGCCGACGTGATTGGCATCGAAATCGAGCACGTCAACTTTGCCGCCGAGTACAAGGACCGGGTGTTTGCCGAATTCCTGCGCGAATACAGCAGCGGGCGCACGCCCAACCCGGACATCCTGTGCAACGCCGAGATCAAGTTCAAGTCGTTCCTGGACCACGCCATGCGCCTGGGGGCCGAGAAAATCGCTACCGGCCATTACGCCCGGGTGCGGCTCAACGAGACCACTGGCAAGCACGAACTGCTCAAGGGGCTGGATCCGTCCAAGGACCAGAGCTACTTTTTGCACCGGCTGAATCAGGCGCAGCTCTCCAAAACCCTGTTTCCGGTGGGCGAGTTGCACAAGACCGAGGTGCGCCGCCTGGCCGACGAGATTGGCCTGCCCAACGCCAAAAAGAAAGACTCCACCGGCATTTGCTTCATTGGCGAGCGGCCGTTTCGGGATTTTTTGAACCAGTACATTGCCAAAGAGCCCGGCCCGATCAAGGATGAGAAGGGGCGCACCATCGGCCAGCATGTCGGCCTGAGTTTTTACACCCTGGGCCAGCGCCAGGGCCTGGGCATTGGTGGCTTGAAGGCCAAGGGGGCCCAGCGCGGCGGCGGCGA
>CAZBKX010000247.1:0-3907 GCA_964492535.1 uncultured Rhodoferax sp.
GGCGTGCCCGTGGCGCACGGCACGATCAGTGGCGACTTGGCTGTCTGAAAAACCTCCAGCGCCTTCATGGCCACCCCGGTGTTGCAAAACCCGAGGGTGGCTACCACGCCTTCCTTGATCAACTCCTGGGAGCGCTGAAAACCCACGTCGGGGCTGGCGGCGTCGTCCTTGACGATGAGTTCCAGCGGACGCCCGAGGTACCCGCCAGCGGCATTGATTTCATCGATCGCCAACTGGGCGCCGTTCAACATCGGCAGCCCGAAATCGGCTGACGCCCCGGTGAGCGGACCGATCCAGCCCAAGCGCACCGGGTTCACCGTTTGACCCTGCGCCAGCCCGCCCAAACCCATGATCCCCGCAAGGCCCAGCAAAGAAACCAAATTCTTGTACCCGAACATCATCATGCCTACTCCAGAGTGCAGTCTCAAATGGTCGAGCATAGAGCACGAGGCTCCCCGACACACCCGCGTAAACCCTTGGGCAGGCCGCCGCATCGACAACCCGTAAGAAAGCTGACAGTGATGTGGGCGGGGGGTTATCGGCGGGCCTGCAGCTGCCAGCCACGGGGCAAGCCTGCCTCGGGCGTCATGCCGTACAGCGGCTCCCCCGGCAGGCCGGCGCGCAAGGCATCGCGTGCAAGCATGAGTTGGCCGAGGTCAACGCCCGTGCTGACCCCCATGGCCTCGAACATGTAAACCAGGTCTTCGGTGACCACATTGCCAGAGGCACCCGGGGCATGGGGGCAGCCGCCCAGGCCACCGAGGGAGCTGTCAAAGGTACGCACACCCACGTCATAAGCGGCCAGGCAATTGGCCAAGCCCAGGCCGCGCGTGTTGTGCAGGTGGGCCGAGCCGGTGTGATCACCAATCCCGCTGCGCACCCGCGTGAACAGGCGGCGCACCTGCGCCGGGTTGGCCATGCCGGTGGTATCGGACAGACCGACCTCGTCCACCCCGGCGGCAATGCACTCGCAGGCGACCCACACCACATCGTCTTCAGGCACATCGCCTTGCAGCGTGCAGCCAAAGGCGGTGGACAGGCCCACCTCCACCGTGGCAGCGGGCGCGATCGAATCCCGCAGCCGAACAATGCAACGCACCTCTTTGATCATCTCCGCCCGTGTCTTGCGCACGTTGGCAAGCGAATGGGCTGCGCTGGCGGACACGGGAATGGTCAGTTTGTGCACCCCCGCGGCCAAGGCGCTCTCGGCCCCGTGCAAGTTGGGCACCAGGGCCATGACCGTCAGGCTCGGGTGGGTGAGCGCGTGGCGCACCACATCAGCCACGTCCGCCATCTGGGGCAGATGTTTGGCGGGCACAAAAGACCCCACTTCGATCTCACGCAGGCCGGACGCCACCAGGGCGTCAATCCAGCGCAGCTTGTCAGCGGTGGGCATGGTCGCCTTGACCGACTGCAGCCCATCACGCGGCCCGACTTCGCTGATCAGGACGTCCAAAGCCGAGGTCATTACCGGTTCACCCCCATTTATTCAGCCAATCGACCCTGCACCAGCCTGATTTGGCGGGAGCAGCGTGCGGCAATCGCCTCGTCGTGGGTCACCACGATGAAGGCCGTGCCTTGTGTGCGCGCCAGATCAAGCATCAAATCAAACACCCCGTTGGCGGTGCTGCGGTCGAGGTTGCCGGTGGGCTCGTCGGCCAGCACGCAGGCAGGGCGAGTCACCAGGGCACGTGCAATGGCCACACGCTGGCGCTCGCCGCCAGAAAGCTCGGCGGGGCGGTGGTGCAACCGGTCCAGCAAACCCACGCTGGCCAACATCTTGGATGCCGCCGCCGCCGAGTCCGCCGGGGCCATGCGCCGAATCCACAGCGGCATGGCCACGTTGTCCTGCGCGCTGAACTCGGGCAGCAAGTGATGAAACTGGTACACAAAACCGAGGTACTGGTTGCGCAGACGACCCTGAGCCGTCGCACTTTGCTGCGCCAAGTCCTTGCCTTTGAGCATCACCGAGCCGCTGGAGGGCGCATCCAACCCGCCCATCAGGTGCAGCAAGGTACTTTTGCCAGAGCCCGACGCGCCCACAATCGCCAGCGCTTCACCCCGGCGCACGTCCAGATCCACCCCTTGCAACACCGTGACGTCCAGACGGCCTTCGGTAAAACGCTTGGTCAGGCCACGGGCGCTCAAAACAATATCATTCATAACGAAGCGCCTCTGCCGGGTTCACCTGTGAGGCGCGCCAGCTGGGATAAAGCGTGGCCAAAAAGGCCAGCACGAGGGAAATGACGGCAATGGGGAGAATGTCCGCGCGCTGCGGGTCACTGGGCATGCGGCTGATGAGGTAGATGTCTTTGGGCAGGAAATTGGCACTGAGCAGCTGCTCCAGCGCGGGGACCAGCACATCAATATTGAAAGCCACACCCAGGCCCAAGGTCAGGCCGGCCAAGGTGCCAATCACCCCCACCATGGCGCCCTGCACCACAAAGATGCCCATGATGCTTTGCGGGCTGGCGCCCAGCGTGCGCAAAATAGCAATGTCGGCCCGCTTGTCAGTCACCGTCATGACCAGCGTGCTGACCAGGTTGAACGCCGCCACCGCCACGATCAAAGTCAAAATAATGAACATCATGCGTTTTTCCAGCTGCACGGCGGCAAACCAGGTGCGGTTCTGGCGCGTCCAGTCACGGATCAAGAGGTCGCCGCTCAAAGTGCCGGCCATCTCCGCCGCCACTTCGCGAGCCTGATGGAGGTCCCGCAGCTTGACGCGCACGCCGGTCGGCCCCTCCAGGCGGAAGATGCGCCCGGCATCCTCCAGGTGCATCAGCACCAGGGCGGAGTCGTACTCAAAATGTCCTGAATCAAAGGTGCCCACCACGGTCATTTGCTTGAGCCGGGGCACCACGCCGGCCGGCGTCACCTGCCCGCTGGGCGCTACCAGCGTGACCTTGTCCCCCGCACGCACGCCCAAAGCCCGGGCCAGCTCGCCGCCCAGCACCACGCCAAATTCGCCTGGCACCAGTTGGGTGAGGGCGGTATTTTTCAGCGCCCCGGCAAGGTCGGTCACCCCCGACTCCAGGGCGGGGTCAATGCCCCGCACCATGGTGCCTTTCATGTCTTCTCCGCGGGCCAGCAGGGCCTGGGTGGCAATGAAGGGCGCCGCCCCCACCACCGACGGGTTGGCCCGGATTTCACTCAAGGTCCTCACCACATCCGGCAAGGCAGCGCCATTGGGCGCAAAGATTTCGATATGCGACACCACACCCAGCATGCGGTCGCGCACCTCTTTTTGAAAGCCGTTCATCACGCTCAGCACGATGATGAGCGCAGCCACGCCCAGCGCAATACCCAGCATGGACACGCCGGATATGAAAGAAATGAAACCGTTGCGGCGGGTAGCCCGGCCGGCCCGGGTGTAGCGCCAGCCAAGAATAAGTTCGTAAGGAATTTGCATTGGCCGCCAGGAATTTGAAACAGGCGCCATTGTGGCATTGGGCCACCGGGCGTGAGCAAGGGTCAATGGGGCAGCGATTCAGGCGATTCATAATGGGCGATTGTTTGGTCTCCGAGGACATCGCCATGGCACACGCTGCATACCAACCCGTTTTTTCTACCGAGGACTTTCTGGCGTGGGAGCCCATCCAGCTGGACCGCCACGAATTCCTGCAAAGCGAAGTCAACTGGCCCCGCACAATCGCCCCATGCACATCCTGATTCCTTTCGCGTTTTGCAGCGGCGAGGGCTGCGGTCAAGCGCTCCCGAAGCTGGCCCTGCCGCGCTTGACCCAACTGCTGTCCCGCCTGACACCGCAGTCGCCCGACACGGCGGACCTGTTCAGCCTCTCCACGCCCCATGAGCGCGCGCTGGCCCGGGCCCTGGGCCTGCCGGGGCAGGACGGACTGATTCCTTGGGCAGGGCTGCAGGCCCAGGCCAGCGGCGCCTGGGGCTT
>CAZBKX010000248.1:0-3175 GCA_964492535.1 uncultured Rhodoferax sp.
CGCTGTTCATGGTGGTGGCGGTCCCTGGGTTGGTGGCTTTTGTTTTTGGTTATTTCGCGTTTCGCTCGCGCATCAAGGGAGTGTATTTTTCCATCATCACGCAGGCCTTGACGTTTGCCGCCATGCTGCTGTTCTTTCGCAATGAGACCGGATTTGGTGGCAACAACGGGTTCACTGACTTCAAGCGGATTTTGAGCATTCCGATTGCCACGCCCTCCACGCGTATGACGCTGTTTGTCATGACCGGTGTGACGCTGCTGGCTTGCTTCTTGTTGGCCCGCTGGCTGATCAACAGCAAGTTTGGTCGGGTGTTGCAGGCGGTTCGGGACGCAGAGACGCGGGTGATGTTCTCGGGCTACAACCCGATGGGCTACAAGCTCACCATCTGGACCATCTCAGCCATGATGTGTGGTGTGGCCGGTGCTTTGTATGTGCCACAAATCGGCATCATTAACCCCAGCGAGATGAGTCCGGCCAACTCGATCGAGATTGCGATTTGGGCCGCCGTGGGCGGGCGTGCCTCGCTGATCGGGCCGATTGTGGGAGCCTTTATCGTGAATGGTGCCAAGAGTTGGTTGACCGTGGCGTACCCTGAGTATTGGTTGTACTTTTTGGGCGCGCTGTTCGTTGGCGTGACCTTGTTTTTGCCCCACGGCATTGTCGGATTGGTGAAGAAATTGAAAGGAGCGAAGGGATGACGCCCGATCTGCTCGAGGAAGGTGCGCGCCGGCGCGAGGCTCAGCCGAAGGCTGTGGCGGGCGGTCAGACTGAGTCGGGTGGCCGTCAGGCTGGGTTTTCCAGGCTCGCCACGCCCGGCGAGGTGGATGTAACCCATGGGCGCATTCTGTATCTTGAAGATGTGAACGTGAGTTTTGACGGTTTCAAGGCGATCAATAACCTCTCGCTGGACATTGCGCCGGGCGAGTTGCGCTGCATCATCGGGCCCAATGGGGCGGGTAAGACCACCATGATGGACATCATCACAGGAAAGACCCGTCCTGACTCAGGCACCGTTTTTTTTGGCAGCACGATTGACTTGCTTCGCTACAAGGAATCCGAGATTGCGCAGTTGGGCATTGGCCGCAAGTTCCAGAAACCCACTGTCTTTGAGGAGCTGACTGTTTTCGAGAACCTGGAGTTGGCGCTCAAGACCAACAAGGCTGTTCGCTCATCTCTTTTCTTTCGGCTTGACTCGATGCAGAGTGACCGCCTGGCGGAGGTCTTGCACACCATTCATCTGGCCGACAGCGTGTCGTGCCAGCCCGGCAACCTGAGCCATGGACAAAAGCAGTGGCTCGAAATTGGAATGCTCCTGATGCAAGACCCCAAGCTCCTCTTGCTGGATGAACCCGTTGCAGGGATGACCGACCAGGAGACAGAGCGCACCGCAGAGCTCTTTTTGTCACTCAAGGGCAAGCATTCATTGATGGTGGTGGAGCATGACATGAGCTTCATCAACACCATCTCCGATATCGTGACGGTGTTGTGTGACGGCTCAGTGCTGGCGCAGGGCACGCTGGCACAGGTGCAGGCGGATGAACGGGTGATTGAGGTCTATCTGGGGCGGTAATGATGAGTATGCTGAACGTGACCCATATCAACCAATACTACGGTGGCTCCCACATTCTTCGGGATGTGGCCTTGCAGGCCAACCTGGGGCAGGTGACGGTGATTCTGGGGCGCAATGGGGTCGGCAAGACCACCTTGCTCAAGAGCTTGATGGGGTTGGTGCCCATCAAGACCGGCACGATCGAATTTGATGGCCGGGCAATTCAAAACTTCACACCTTATGAGCGCGCGCAAGCTGGCATCGGTTTCGTGCCACAGGGCCGGGAGATTTTTTCACGCTTGACGGTAGAAGAAAATCTGCGCATGGGCCTGGCCTACAAGCCGGCTGGGACGCCGATTCCACCAGAACTGTTCGAGTTGTTCCCGGTGTTGAAGCAAATGCTGAATCGCCGTGGCGGCGACCTGTCCGGTGGGCAGCAGCAGCAGCTTGCCATTGCCCGGGCGCTCGCAGCGGGCCCCAAGTTATTGATTCTTGACGAGCCGACTGAGGGCATTCAGCCCAGCATCATCAAGGACATTGGCCGCGTGATCCGCATGCTGGCCGACAGGGGGACCATGGCGATTGTGCTGGTGGAGCAGTATTACGATTTTGCGCAGGAGCTGGCCGATGACTATGTGGTGATGGAGCGCGGTTCGGTGCTGGCCCGTGGCCGGGGTACCAATATGGATATTGACGGCGTGCGACAGTTGGTCTCCATTTAGCGGGCCATGCCTCCGGTGGGTCCGGCGTCAATGCCTGTTTCAGGCTAGGGCTGCTTTTGTTGCCGAGGAACTCACCGTGCGCAAGGTCAAGCCACCGGCTTGACGCTTTTGTTCGCCAAGGGAAGGTTTTGAAGTAAGGGTGGAAAAGCGGTTGCGCAGCCCTTGGACAACCGCATGGAGTTCACCGGCATCTGCAATCTTGTCCGCGTAGCGGTTGAGCACCAGGAAGGCTGTCTCGATCAGCTTGGCGTTCAGTGTGGATTCACCGTGTTGCAGCAGTTCCTCTACTGCCGCGCGGGGATTTCCCCCCAAGCTGCGCGACATGGCGTGTTCCGAAAATTTCAGAATTTGGGTGTGCGCGATTTGGACTCGTTCGGCATAGGGCGCGTGCGCACCCGCGGCACCTGCCAGCAAGCCCGTCATGGCGCGGTTGGTGCAAAATCGCAGCCCGACCGTGTCCACCACCGATTCCACTTCATCGAGTTGAATGGCTTTGTTGGCGAGTTGCGCCATCAAGGCGACCAGGTTGGAGGCTGATTCAAAGTCAAATTCGGGCAACTTGCTTGTCTTGATCAGGGCGCGCACAGCGTCCAGGGCCTGTGCAAACTGGTGTTCCTGGATGGACAGAAGTGCGTCTACCGTCTTGGCCAGACGCGCATGGCGCTGACTGTCCGGGTTCCGCTCGATCAAACGGGCAAAGTCGTCGCGGCAGCGTTGCACGCCTTTGCGATCACCACTCTCAAGCCGCGCAAACGCCAGAAGGACCAAGGTCTGGCAGTCGAACATTTTGGAATCCAGGCCGATTCGGGTGGTGCGGTCCAGTATTTTTTCAGCCTCAATCCGATCACCCGAGTAGTAAGACATCATGCCCAGGTTTTGCAGCCGGCTGATGGAGGCCGGCGTG
>CAZBKX010000249.1:0-8480 GCA_964492535.1 uncultured Rhodoferax sp.
ACAGGGGCACGGCCAGCGTCATGAGGCGCTGAGGCGGGATCTGGGCCACCACAAACAGGATGAACCCGGCAATCAGCATGTTGCGGCCGTGGTCTTGAAACCGGGTGCCATGGTCAAAACCCGATGAGTACATGATCAGCAGCCCCGCGCCAGCCAGCAAAAACACGGCAAAGGCCAGCCAGCCATCAAAACCGCGAAACCAGGGCGCAATGCGCTGCCACGGGTGAATACTTCCAAAATTTTTCGCCATTCCCGAATTATCCCGCGACCGGCCCCGGACAGCGGGTCCGCCCTATCATTTGTCCCATGCAATTTGCCAACCCAAGCCCGCAGCCCATCACCCACCTGCTTTATCTGCACGGTTTTCGTTCGTCGCCGCAATCGGCCAAAGCCCGCACGATGGCCCAGCTCATGGCTGCGCAGCATCCGCAAGTTGAATGGTGGTGCCCGCAGTTGCCCCCCTCACCGCAAGAGGCCATGGCCCAGGTCCTGCAGGGCATCGCGGGGTGGCCGCCTGAATCCATGGCGGTGATGGGTTCGTCACTGGGTGGCTTTTATGCCACGGCCGTCGCACAGGCCACCGGCTGCAAGGCGGTGCTGCTGAACCCGGCCGTCCATCCGGCACGCGACCTGGCCAAGTACATCGGCGAGCAAACCAGCTGGCACGACCCGCAAGAGCGATTTTTCTTCCGGCCGGAGTTTGTGCAAGAACTGCTCGACCTCACCCTGGCCGCAGTGGCCCAGCCCGCCAGGTACCTGGCGGTGATCGCCAAAGGCGACGAAGTGCTGGACTGGCGGGAAATGAGCACCCGCTATGAGGGTGCATCTGTACGACTACTGGAAGGCGGCGATCACGCCTTGAGCGACTTTGAGGTGCATTTGCCTTCGATACTCGCATTCCTGGGTCTGGCCCCAGCCGCAGCCTGACGGCGGCAGCGAGACCCGAAATATCGCCTTGACGGGGCCAGATCAGCGACCCAGTTCCTTGAGATAAGCTGCCCGCGCCGCCACGGCCGTGTCCGTGAAATCAGAGAACAGGCCATCAATGCCCAGGCGGTAAAACTGCAGATACTCGGCCTTGGGGTCACCCTTGTAGTCAAAGGCGAGGCGTTTGGGCTCGTTGCGGAAAGTCCAGCTGTGCACCATCAGGCCCAGCTTGTGCGCATCGGCAATCAGGGTCGTGCCCGGCTGCGAGGTGGTGTCCATGTAGTTCACGGCCCCGTCGCCATTCACGTCCAGCATCTTGCCGGTGGCATCAAACGAGCCCTTGACCGGCACGATGTAGGGCTTCCAGGGGCCCACGCCATCGGCGTATTTCTTGATCTCGGCCAGACCTGCGGGGGTCAGCATGGAGTCGAACAAGTCGGTTCTGCCGGCGCGGGTCCGATCATAGGGCCGGTCTCGGAGGCGCCGTCCACCAGGCGCGTGGTCTTGCGGCTGGCGAATTCGGAGCGGCTGGCAACATCGGTTGTGGCCGTGATGTTGGGCTCATGGCGGGCAATCCATTCGCCGTCCTTGGTGGCGACCAAATCGGGCTCAATGAAGTCAGCGCCATTTTGGATGGCTAATGTGTAACCCTCCAGCGTGTGGTCGGGCAAATAGCCCGCCGAGCCCCGGTGGCCGATGACCAAAGGCTGCGCCATGGAGTGTCAAAAATGGCGCGGGGTCACTGCCACCGCTGGCCACCAGCGCGGCAGCGCTCAGGCAGGTCAGGACCAGGACAAGCCCACGGGGAGCAGAGAAAACGCCGGTTGTAAATTTCATGAATTACCCATCAAGTTAAGACTCTGCACTTGAGGGTGCTCTTGTGACAGCGCCACGTTGTCTGCATGACGAAACGATGAAAACCAGCACCTGCGACACCTGAAAGAGTCGTCGTATGCGGCCGATCCGCAGGCCATGGGAGAATCACGCCCATGTTTTTATTGTTTGAAGAAGCCGGAAAATTCATGGCCGGTCGGGTGCTGTCAGAAGCGGAGTCTTCTGTGCAGGTGGAGTTGGACAGCGGCAAGCGGGTGAAGGTCAAGGCGGCCAATATCCTGCTGAAGTTCGAAAAGCCGTCGCCAGCGCAAATGCTGCTGGAGGCGCAGGCCGTCAGCGACACGATTGAGCTGGAAATGGCTTGGGAGTTCTCGCCTGAAGAAGAGTTCGGCTTTGCCGAGCTGGCGCGAGACTACTTCAGTGAACAAGCCACGCTAATCCAGCAGGCGGGCATGCTGGTGCGCCTGTTTGAGGCGCCGCACTACTTTCGCCGCGCCGGCAAAGGGCGTTTTCGCAAGGCCCCGGCCGACATCATTGCGCTGGCCCTGGCCGCCATTGAGAAAAAGAAACAAATCGCGCTGCAGACCGCGCAGTGGGTCACGGACCTGAGCGAAGGCGTTTGTCCGCAAGCCATCCGCGACCAGTTGTACAAAATCTTGTTCAAGCCCGACAAGAACGCGGCTGAGTACAAGGCCGTGGTGGAGGCCTCACGCGCCATGCACCTGGGGCCGCTGGAACTGCTGACCAGGGCCGGCGCGATTGACTCGCCGTATCAGTTCCACTGGCGGCGCTTCTTACTGGAGAACTTTCCCAAAGGCACGGGCTTCCCCAAGCTCGAAGCCCCGCTCATCAAGGACGAGCTGCCTTTGTCCACCGCCCGGGCGTTTTCGATTGACGATTCAGCCACCACCGAGATTGACGACGCGCTCTCGGTGCAGGGCCTGGGCACCGGCACGATTGTGTTGGGCATTCACATCGCCGCGCCAGGCCTGGCCGTGTTGCCAGGCAGCCCCATTGACCAAGTCGGCCGCAACCGCCTGTCCACGGTTTACATGCCTGGCTACAAGGTCACCATGCTGCCCGACGACGTGGTGCAAGCCTACACCCTGATGGAGGGTCGCGATTGCCCGGCGGTATCGCTGTATGTCACGCTGGATGAGACCACCCTCACCATCACTGGCAGCGAAACCCGGCTGGAGCGGGTGCACATTGGCGCCAATTTGCGCCATGACCAGCTCGATGCCATCGTCACCACCGAATGGCTGGAAGACCCGGCGTTTGAGCACCAAATGGACCCCCAGCCGCTAATCAACAAGCGTCCGCAGCTCTCATTTTTGCACCGCTTGGCCAAAGACCTGAAACTCAGGCGCGAAGTGGTGCGCGGCAAGCCTGAGAACTTCAACCGCCCCGACTACAACTTCAAGCTGATTGGTAACGATGGCGCCGAGCCCCAGGGCACCGAGCAGGTGAGCATCAGCGTGCGCCAGCGGGGCGCGCCGCTGGACCTGATCGTGTCCGAGGCCATGATTCTGGCCAACAGCACCTGGGGCGGCTGGATGGCCGATCTGGGTGTGCCCGGCATTTACCGCAGCCAGGCCTCCATGTTGCCCGGCGTCAAGGTGCGCATGGGCACACGGGCGCTGCCGCACGCGGGTTTGGGTGTCAAGAGCTACGCCTGGAGCACCTCGCCGC
Organism: uncultured Rhodoferax sp.; assembly: GCA_964492535.1. Classification (GTDB taxonomy): domain Bacteria; phylum Pseudomonadota; class Gammaproteobacteria; order Burkholderiales; family Burkholderiaceae_C; genus Rhodoferax. The sequence continues at coordinate 3,454 of CAZBKX010000249.1, forward strand.
TGCGTCGCTACACCGACCTGGTCAACCAGTGGCAAATCATTGCCTGCGCTCGCCACGGCAACACGGCCGCATTGGTGGCGCCGTTCAAGCCCAAGGATGCGGACCTGTTCTCGATCATCTCCAGCTTTGATTCGGCTTACTTTGCGTACAACGACTACCAGCGCGCCATTGAGCGCTTCTGGATTCTCAAGTACGTGCAGCAGCAAGGCATCACTGAGATCGAGGCTACCGTGTTCAAGGACAACATGGTGCGCGCCGATGAGCTGCCCCTGGTGCTGCCGGTCATGGGCGGGCAAAACCTGCCACGCGGCGCGCGGGTGCGCGTGAAACTGGGCGACATCGACGAGGTTACGCTGGACGTGGTGGGCACGGTGCTGGAGCGGCTGGACGCCCTGCCCGAAACGACCGACGCCACGGACGATGCAGGCGACGAAGACGAGGTATCTGCCGGGCCCATTGCCATCGCCGTGGACATGACCGAAGGCGAAGGGGCTGGCACACCGCCCGTTGGCGATAATCTGTCCCCGTGAACCTCCGGTCTTTCAGCCCCCTGCAGCTGGCGCTTGGCGTCTCGGTGGCCGTGCACGCGGTGCTGCTGACGGTCCGTTTTGTCGATCCCGAGGCATTCAACCGGGTGTTCGAGGACACGCCGCTGCAGGTCATTCTGGTCAATGCGCGCACCACCCAGCCGCCCGAAAAAGCCACGGCTATCGCCCAGGCGGCCATGGCCGGTGGGGGCGATTCGGACCGCGGGCGGGCCACCAGCCCTTTGCCCCCGGCCCTGATCTCCGCCGCGGGAGAAGATGCCCAGGACCAGGCGCAGCGCCAGCTTGAAACCCTGCAGGAACAACAAAACCTGATGCTGACCCAGATCAAAAGCCAGCTCGCCGCCCTGCCCCCACGCGACCCCAAGCGGCCTACCCTGACGCCTGAGCAGGCCGAGCGGCAGCAAAAACGGCGCCAGTTGATCAAATTGCTGGCCGAAATCGAGCGGCGCATCAATGAGGAAAACGCCCGCCCCAAGAAGCGCTATGTCAGCCCGGCGACCCGCGAAGAAAGCTACGCCGTTTACTACGACAGGCTGCGCCGCAGCATTGAAGACAAAGGCACAGAGAACTTCCCCGAAGTGGCCGGCAAAAAAATCTATGGCGAGCTGACCATGGTGGTCACCGTCAATTTTGACGGGCGCATCGTGGCTACCGAAATCGTGCAAAGCTCCGGCAACCGCACGCTGGACCGCAGGGCGGAGGCCATTGTGCGCAACGCCGGGCCTTTTGGCCGCTTCAATGACGCCATGCGCCGCAAGGCCGACCAGATTGCAGTGGTCTCGCGATTCAAATTCACCCGCGATGAAACGCTGGAAACCCAATTCACCGCCAAATGACCCGGCCAACCGACCTCTATTGCGTGATGGGCAACCCCGTGTCGCACAGCAAATCGCCGTGGATTCACGCGCGTTTTGCGGAACTGACCGGCCAGAGCCTGCGTTATGAAAAACGCCACATTGCGCTGGACAGCTTTGCAAGCTCCGTACATGCCTTTCGGGCCGAGGGCGGCTTGGGATGCAACATCACCGTGCCTTTCAAGTTTGAAGCCGCGGCTGTGGCCACCCAGACCAGCGAGCGCGCCCTGCTGGCCCAGGCGTCGAACACCTTGCGTTTTGCAGGCGACGCCATCCTGGCCGACAACACCGACGGCATTGGCTTGGTCAACGACATTCAGCGCAACGCCGGCGTCGACTTAGGGGGCCGAAGCGTGCTGCTCATTGGTGCGGGTGGGGCGGCGTCCGGTGTTTTGGGGCCCTTGCTGCAAGCGCGGCCCGCCGTTATTACAGTCACCAACCGCACACGGAGCAAAGCCATCGAGCTGGTCAACCGCCATGCGGCACTGGCATTGCTACACAATACAGAGCTACTAACCCAAGATTTATACCGGCTAGAGGGTGATTTTGATGTAATTATCAATGCCACGGCCAGCAGCCTGCACGGTGGCGCTATCCCCGTGCCAGCCAGCGTCTTGCGGCCCGGCGCCCTGGCCTACGACATGATGTACGGCCCCGCCGCCGCTGAGTTCATGACCTGGGCCGACGAACACAGCGCCAGGCCGCGCGACGGCCTGGGCATGCTGGTGGAGCAGGCCGCCGAGGCTTTTCTGATCTGGCGCGGTGTGCGCCCCCCCTCAACACAGGTGCTGGCCGAATTGCGTGCCAGCCTGAAGTAGGGTTTGAGGCCATGAAGCCCCTCTTGCGCTGGCTCGGCTTGGTGGCGGTGGCCGTGCTGGCGTTGCAGCTCTTTTTTGTGGCCCGCATTGCCGCCATGACCGTGATGGACCCGCAGTCCACCGCCTTTCAGCGCTCGGAAGCCTGGCGGCTACTTCTTGACAACGGCCGCTCGCCTTGGCGTCAGCGGTGGGTTCCCTATGCGCAAATCTCGGACAACCTGAAACGCGCCGTCATCGCCAGTGAAGACGACGGCTTCACCAACCACGACGGCCTGGACTGGGACGCCCTGGAGAAAGCCTGGCAAAGAAACGCCACAGCGCAGGCCAAGGCAGAAGCCCAGGCGGCCAAAAAGCCGGCAGCCTCGACCAAGAACACACCGCCCACCGCGCGCCCGCCCAAGGTGGTGGGGGGCTCCACCATCACCCAGCAGTTGGCCAAGAACCTGTTTCTCTCCGGCGAACGCACCCTCCTGCGCAAAGGGCAGGAGTTTGTGCTGACCCTGCTGCTGGAGGCGCTGCTGAGCAAGGAGCGGATTCTGGAGATCTACCTCAACAGCGTGGAATGGGGTGAAGGCGTGTTTGGCGCCGAGGCAGCGGCGCAGCATTACTTCAAAAAGCCCGCCGCCAGGCTCAGCACCTATGAGGCCGCCCGCCTGGCCGTGATGCTGCCGCGCCCCAAGTATTTCGAGAAACTACCCAACTCCAGTTACATCGCCGGACGCGCCAACGTGATTGCCACCCGGCTCAACAGCGCTGCCTTGCCTTGAGTTTTCGGTGCGACAAAAAATCAGCCACCGGACAGTCTCTTTCCCCCTCCTTCATCAATATTCTTCAAATGCACTTCCCCGCTATGGGGCAAGCTGGTACAGGGGCTGACATAATAAGTAACTTATTTTCGGACTGAAAACATGTCATGCCCCCCAGGTGCGCTTCAAAAGAAGTGTGATGAGCTTCTCCACAAATGGGGGGCCTATGTTGGATCGCCCAGCTTTGAGTCGTTCGTGGAATTCGCTGTCTGCGTGTCAAGCTTCTCGGAGTTCTTGAATGGCAAGGGTCTGGCGGGTTTGCACAAGATGTCGCAGAACCTGGAACAACAAGCTCTGGCGTTGTTTGACCACGCGGACAAGCAACACATTGAACCCAAAGTTCTGGCCAATTTGCGCAATCAGATCGAGGCGCTTGCCGAACGGATCTCCATGTACATAGGCAACAACAGCCGCGCCATGGTGGACAGGCGGGCTGTTCAATCAACTGAAACCTCTGGAAACCTCATTCCAACTCACAGGGTCTGGTTTGTTGGCGAGGCGACGGGCCAGTGCTCTGCGCTGATGACCCAGCTGCCCTATTTCAGCATCCAGGTCGAGGCTTTTTCCCGACAAAACGTCCCGGCGGAGGCCGAGGAGCCGGCCATCGTTTTGATGGACATGCAAGGGATGTCGATTGATGCGGCGCGTGAACACATCACTGCCATGCGCACGCGATTTTCTGCGAGCAAACTCATTGCCCACCAGTTTGCGAGCGACTTCAACAAACTCAAAGCCGCACTGCGCGCGGGATGTGATATCTGTTTTTCTGACGACACGCCCGAGTCTGCCATCCTGGCCAAAATCATTGATTTGTGCAGCGGTGAAGATGAGCCGCCTTTTCGCGTGCTTGTGGTGGAGGACTCCCTGACAGCAAGCAAGTCCATTCAACGCACACTGAGTCAAAACGGTATCGAATCGTTCGCCGTAACCGAGCCACATGAAATACTGAACGGACTGCGCGCTTCACAGCCAGACCTTATTCTCATGGATATGTACATGCCTGATTGCACAGGCGTTGAGGCCACCCGAATCATCAGGCAACATGCCGAGTTCCTGTCTACGCCAGTCATCTATTTGTCCGGTGACGGCGATATGGCGCTGCAGGTAGACGCGTTGCGATTGGGCGGCGAGCACTTTCTGACCAAGCCATTCAACCCGGTGTTTCTCAATGCGGTGGTGAAGAGCAAGATTGAGCGTTACCGCGCCCTGCGCAGATCGATGCTGCACGACGGCCTCACCGGTCTGTTGAATCACCGTACGATGAAGGAAAGACTTGCAGCCGCGCTCAAGTCCGCCGTCGATGCGAATTTACCTTTGGCAGTTGCCATGATTGACGTCGACAACTTCAAAACTGTCAACGACACCTACGGCCACCCGATTGGCGACCAGGTTCTTCGAAGCGTGGCCTGGCTGCTCAAACAACGCCTGCGCCAAGGCGATCTTGTCGGCCGCTATGGCGGCGAAGAATTTCTGATTGCGCTGCCAGGTTCAGACTCACACCAAGCCTTCGACATACTCGATCGGATTCGCCGTGACTTCAACTTGATCAAGTATCCATTTGAAGACACATGGTTTGAGGCCAGTTTTTCTGCTGGCGTTGCCCAGCGTCACGCCTCGTGCGATCCTGAAGCCTTGATCAAGCATGCTGACGAAGCACTTTACGATGCAAAGCATAGTGGAAGAAACTGCATCATCACCCACGACTGAGTGATCGGCAGCAGAAGATTTCCGGGGTGTCGAATTTGCGGGGTCAACAATCGGCGGCGACCCAAGCAGTGGCGTGGCGCTCTGTATCATCCCCATCATGCTTGCCTCGCTGATGAGTTACTTTTTGCTGGGTCTGATCCGGATCCTGACCGGGTCACAGGCACGCTGGTACGGCTGCCCGCCCAAGGCCGAACAGCGCATCTACTTTGCCAACCACCAAAGCCACGCCGACCTGGTCATGATCTGGGCTGCCCTGCCCAAGGAGTTGCGCGCGCGCACCCGCGCGATTGCCGC
>CAZBKX010000250.1:0-2611 GCA_964492535.1 uncultured Rhodoferax sp.
CACAATCGGAAAACCTGCTGATTCAGGGCGACAACCTGCTGGCGCTCAAGGCGTTGTTGCCTTTTTATCGTGGGCGGGTGAAATGCATTTTCATTGACCCGCCCTACAACACGCAGAGTGCATTTGAGCACTACGACGACAAACTGGAGCATTCGCAATGGTTGTCGATGATGTGGCCGCGACTGGTTTTGCTGCGCGATCTACTGGCGGAAGATGGCAGCATCTGGGTGGCAATAGATGAATATGAAGGGCACTACCTCAAGGTCTTAATGGATGAGGTTTTCGCAAGAAGGTCGTTCGTCTCAACGATCATTTGGGAAAACTTCTACGGTAGGAGTAACGCCGCAGCCATTTCGCCGGCACACAACTACATTCATTGCTATTCGCCAATGGGGGACAACTGGAAAAAAGTCAGGAAACTCTTGCCAAGATCGGAGAAGAGCGGCAGCAAATACTCTAACCCGGATAGCGATCCAAGAGGCCCGTGGCGGTCCGGACCGATCTTCGCCCCAGAAGAGCGGCACGAAGGCTTGATGTACACGATCAAGACTCCGTCAGGTAGAGAAGTTGCACCGCCAAAGGGTAGTCATTGGCGAATGATCGAGACCGACTTTTGGGCGATGGTGAAGGAGGGACGAATTACGTTTGGAGATCGTGGCAGCAACATTCCAGCGGTCAAACTGTTTTTGAATGAAGTCCAAGACGGGATGGTTCCCCGGAGCATCTGGCCGCACGGCGAAGCGGGCCACACACAAGATGCAAAACGTGAAGTAATGGCGTTGTTTCCAGGTGAAACGCCGTTCGGTACGCCCAAACCAGAAAAGCTTATTCGTAATGTGATTGATGTTGCATCCAGCCCTGGTGACATCATCCTAGACAGCTTTCTAGGTTCCGGCACAACTGCCGCTGTTGCCCACAAAATGGGCCGTCATTACATCGGCATCGAAATGGGCGAACACGCCAAAACTCACTGCCTGCCGCGTCTGGAAAAAGTCATCCAAGGTGAACAAGGCGGCATCAGCGCGGCAGTGGGCTGGAAAGGTGGCGGCGGATTCCGCTTCCACACATTGGGCGAGCCGGTGTTCGATGCCGACGGCTGCATCCACCACACCGTGCGCTTCGCCGCACTGGCCGCGTATCTGTGGCACTTCGAGACCGGCAACCCGGCCCGTCAAACATTTGATTCACCATTGCTGGGGGTGCATGAGGGAACGGTCTACGTGCTGCTTTACAACGGCATTCTGGGTGACCGTCGCCCGGCCGGTGGCAACGTATTGACCGCCAATGTGCTCGCGCATTTGGATGCACTTTTCCCCCACACCGGGGCGCGCGTGATCTACGGTGAAACCACGCGCCTGGGCGAAGCGCGCTTGCGCGAGGCTGGCATTACGTTCAAGCAAATTCCCTACGACATCAAGGCGCGCTGACCATGTTTGCCCTCAAGGACTATCAACGCAACGCTCTGACAAGGCTCGACGGCTTCTTCTACAAACTGCGCACCACCGGGCTGGATGCCGCGTGGCTTGCGTGTGCACCATTGCACGAGAAAAACGGCCAGAGCTGGCAGGCGAAATATGATCCGGCTGCACTGGGCGATGTGCCCGCCGTGTGCGTGCGCATTCCCACCGGCGGCGGCAAGACTTTTCTGGCAGCGCATGCCGTTGCACAGGCGGGCAAGACTTTGCGCGACACAGCGGCACCCGTAGCCTTATGGCTGGTGCCATCGGATGCCATTCGCAGCCAAACACTGGCGGCACTGTCCACGCCGCGCAACCCCTGCCGCGAGGCGTTGACCCAGCACTTTGGTGAGCGCGTGCGAGTTTGCGCACTGGATGACTTGGCAACCGTCGGCCCGCAAGAGGTAGGCAATTCGGCCATCATCATCGTGGCGACGATTCAGTCGTTCAATGTCAAGGACAAGACCATACGCACGGTGTATTCGTTTGACGAATCGCTAGCCCCCCACTTCCAAGCGCTGACACAGCAAGAGGCAAACCGCTTGGGCAAAGTGACCGAGGCGGACATTGCGGCACAGCCGTATTTGACCGGGGCCGACCTTGGCCGCGTGAAGGCATCGCTGGCCAACTGGCTGACGCTGCACAAGCCCATCGTGATCGTGGACGAGGCACACAACAACCGCACCGAGCAGGCTTTTCGCACACTGCGCGAGTTGCACCCAGCCTGTTTGATTGAACTGACGGCGACACCCATGCCCGACAGCAATGTGATTTTTCATGTTGGCGCACAGGCGCTGGCCAACGAGGAAATGATCAAGCTCCCCATTGTGTTGATGGAGCATAAAACCGGCTGGAAAGATGCTGTGCGCGATGCGGTGCTGACACGCGACCGGCTGGAGACCATTGCGGCAAAGGAGTCCGACTACATTCGCCCGGTGCTGTTATTCCAGGCCGAGGATGTGAACGGCGAAGCAAATGTGGAAGCGCTGCTGGCACACCTGACCAGTTTGGATGGAGAAAAGCTGGATCGCAAGCAAATTGCCGTTGCCACTGGCGAGCAAAAAGAGCTGGAAGGCATTGTGCTGGCCGAGCCCACTTGCCCCATTCGCTTTGTGATCACGGTCAAGGCGTTGAAAGAAGGTTGGGATTGTCCG
>CAZBKX010000251.1:0-4769 GCA_964492535.1 uncultured Rhodoferax sp.
CGGGCCAGTCGGCGGCAACAGGGGCCGTCGGGCGCTCATAAATCGGCATCATCGAGCAGCCGGCCAGGGTAGCCGCCGCTGCTATGGCGGGCAGGGTTCGCTTGAAAAACAGCATGGTGAGACTTGGGTATGTGGGGTTCTTAGTCATGGGGACGCAAGCCCGTGTGCTCTGCTTGCGTGGCGTGCAAGGCCGCTTGGCGCGTACTGTCCTTGAACAGCGTGCGCACCACCACAAAGAAGATCGGGACAAACACCACGGCCAGCGCCGTGCCTGTCAGGATGCCGCCAATCACGCCAGTGCCAATGGCCCGCTGGCTGGCCGAGCCCGCGCCGGTAGCAATGGCCAGGGGCAACACGCCCAGTGTGAATGCCAGCGAAGTCATCACGATGGGCCTGAAGCGCAGGTGCGCTGCCTCCAGCGCCGAGGCCACCACACTCTTGCCCTGGGCCTGCAGATCCTTGGCAAACTCGATGATCAAAATGGCGTTCTTGGCTGACAGCCCGATGATGGTGATCAAGCCCACCTGAAAATACACGTCGTTGGAGTAACCACGCAGCAGGGTCGAGAGCAGCACGCCCAGCACACCGAGCGGCACCACCAGCACCACCGATAACGGGATGGTCCAGCTCTCGTACAACGCCGCGAGACACAGAAACACCGACAGAATCGCAAAGCCATACAAGATGATGGCTTGCGAGCCCGCCAGCTTTTCTTCGCGTGACTGGCCGGTCCACTCAAAGCAAAAGCCCGGTGGCAATTGCGCGGCCAGTTGCTCCATCTCTGCGAGTGCGGCGCCCGTGCTGTAGCCGGGGGCGGCACTGCCGCTGATACGCATGGCGGGGTAGCCGTTGTAGCGCACGGTCTGCATCGCACCCGTCACCCAGCGGGTGGTGGTGAAGGCTGACAGGGGCACGGCCTGGCCTTTGCTGTTGATCACATTGAGCTGGAGCAGGTCGTCTGGTTGCATGCGCGCTGGCGCATCGGCTTGCACCACTACGCGCTGCAGGCGCCCGGCGTTTGGGAAGTCGTTCACATAAGCAGACCCCAGCGTCGTGCCGATGGCGCCGCTGATGGCGTCATAGCTCACACCCAGAGAACTGGCCTTGTCACGGTCAATATCAAGTTGCAGCTGCGGCGCGTCTTCCAGGCCGTCCGGTCGAACCTGGGTCAGCACCTTGCTTCTGGCCGCCATGCCCAGCAGCTGGCCCCGCGCTGCCAGCAAGGCGTCGCGGCCCAGGCCGGCGCGGTCTTGCAGTCGCAAGCTGAAGCCCGACGAGGAGCCTAACTCGGGAATGGGCGGCGGACTCAGCGGGAAGATGAAGGCATCACGAATGCCAGCCAGCCCGCCAAACGCGCGTCCGGCCAGCGCCTCGGCACTGCTGCCAGCGCCGCTGCGCTCGGCCCAGTCTTTAAGGGTCACAAACGCCAGCGCGGCGTTTTGCCCCTGGCCCGAGAAGCTGAAGCCCAATACGCTGACCATGCTTTGTACCTCAGGCTGCTTGAGCATGAAGCCTTCAACTTGTTGCATGACATCCAGCGTGCGCTCTTGCGTGGCGCGGGGGGGCAACTGCACATTGACCAGCATGGTGCCCTGGTCTTCGTTCGGCAGAAAGGAGGCTGGCAAGCGCATGTACACCACGGCCGCGCCGGCAACGATGGCGAGATAAATCACCATGTAGCGCCCGGCTCGCGGCAGCAGCTTGGCTACACCCCGCTCGTAGCCTTTGGCGGTACTGGAGAACCCACGATTGAACCAGCCAAAGAAGCCGGTCTTGGCATGGTGATGGCCCGCGTCCACCGGCTTGAGCAAGGTGGCGCACAGGGCCGGGGTGAGCGACAGCGCGAGAAACGCCGAGAACGCAATCGACACGCCCATCACCGCCGCAAACTGGCGGTAAATATTGCCCACAGATCCGCTGAAAAACGCCAACGGCACAAACACCGAGATCAGCACCACGGTCACGCCAATGATGGCGCCCGAGATCTGGGTCATGGCTTTGCGGGTAGCTTCCAGCGGCGAGAGGCCTTCTTCACTCATGATGCGCTCGACGTTCTCGACCACCACAATCGCGTCATCCACCACGATACCAATCACCAGCACCATGGCAAACATGGTCAGCACATTGATGGAAAACCCCATCGCCAGCAGCGTGGCAAAAGTGCCCAAAAGCGCCACCGGCACTACCAGGGTGGGAATGATGGTGTAACGCCAGTTCTGCAAGAACAGGAACATCACCAGAAACACCAGCGCAATCGCTTCCACCAGTGTGACCGCCACTTGTTTGATGGAAATATCGATAAAGCGCGAGCTGTCGTACGGAATCGTCCAGCTCATGCCGGGGGGAAAGAACCTCTCCAGCTCCTGCATCTTCACGCGCACTGCCTTGGCCGTAGCCAGGGCATTGCCGCTGGGTGACAGCTGCACGCCGATGCCGGTCGAGGGCTTGCCGTTCAGGCGGGCCGAGGTGGCGTAGGCCTGCGCCCCCAGCTCGATGCGGGCCACGTCCTTGAGGCGCACGCTGGAGCCATCGGTATTGGCGCGCAGCACCACGTTGCCAAATTGCGCGGGATTGGTCAGCTGACCATTGACGACGACAGTGGCGGCAATGCCTTGCCCGGCCACGTTGGGCAGGCTGCCTATTTCGCCAGCCGAGATCTGCACGTTTTGAGCGCGGATGGCGCTAGTGACGTCCGCGGCCGACAAATTGAAGCCCAGCAGTTTGGCCGGGTCTACCCAAATGCGCATGGCGCGTTCGGTGCCGAACAATTGAACCTGGCCTACGCCGTCCAGGCGCTGTAACTCAGGCACCACATTGCGGGTGGCAAAGTCGCCCAGCGCCACCGGGTCCCAAGCGGGGTCGGATGAGGTGAGGATTGCAAACAGCAAAAAGTTGCTGCGCGATTTGTCCACCCGAACGCCCTGCTGCGTGACTGCTGCCGGCAGGCGCGGCGTGGCGCGGGCTAGGCGGTTTTGCACATCCACCTGGGCCAGCTCGGCGTTGGTGCCTGGCTGGAAACTCAGGGTGATGTTGCCTGTGCCGTTGGCCTGGGCCACGGACTCCATGTAAATCAAGCCGGGGGAGCCGTTCATCTCTTGCTCAATGACGGACAGCACGCTGTCCTCCAGTGTCTTGGCCGACGCACCGGGGTAGCCTGCCGCAATCACGATGGCAGGCGGCGCCACCGGCGGGTACTGCGCAATGGGCAGTTGCGTGATAGCCACACCGCCCATCACCATGATGAAGAGCGCGATGACCCACGCGAAGATGGGTCGGTCGATAAAGAATTTAGCCATGTTCCGGGCCCCTTAGCGCGCAGCACCAGATGCCGCAAAGGCGGGAGCGGGTGCAACAGGGCTGCTGCCGGGTGCTTGCCACGGCACGGGCTTGACCGGCGCGCCACCGCGCAGCTTCTGGAAGCCGTCCACCATGACCTGCTCGCCTGCCTTCAGGCCGTCCAGAATGACCCATTGGCCATTTTGTTGACCACCGACTTTCACCGGGCGGGGCGACACTTTGCCGTCTGCCGTGACCACCATGACCGAGTCGCCCTGGGGCGAACGCGTCACCGCCTGCTGGGGCAGGGCGATGGCGTTGCCGGCCTGGGCTTGTTCCAGGCGCACACGCACATACAGGCCCGGCAAGAGCGCGCCGCCGGGGTTGGGCACCTCGGCCCGCAGGGTGATTTGGCCGGTGGTGGCGTCTACCGTCAGGTCCGAGAACAGCAGCTTGCCGGCCCGGGCATATTCGGTGCCGTCTTCCAGCACCACGCGCACGCTGGCGGCCTGGGTGCCCGCACGCTTGAGCTGGCCGGCCTCCATGGCGCGGCGCAGCTTCATGACCTCGGAGGCCGACTGTGTGAAGTTCACATACAGCGGGTCGGTTTGTTGAATCACGGCGAGCTGCGTGGCTTCTCCTTGGCCGACCAGCGCGCCTTCGGTCACCAGCGAGCGCCCAATGCGGCCGGAGATCGGGGCGGTGATGCGGGCGTAATCCAGGTTGATGCCAGCGGTTTGTACGGCCGCCTTGCCAATGGCTACATCGGCATCGGCCTGCTTCTGGGCGGCTTGGGCGCTCACAAACTCTTGCTGGCTGATGGCTTTGGCTTCTGCCAGCGGCTTGTAGCGCTCGGCCTGTGCGCTGGCTTGCATCAAGTTGGCCTCGGCCCGGGCCAGGCTGGCCTGAGCACTGGCAAAGGTGGCTTGGTAGGGGCTGGCGTCAATTTGAAACAAGGCCTGGCCTGCCTTCACATCACTGCCTTCCGTGAACAGCCGGTTTTGCAAAATGCCGGCGGCTCGCGCCCGGACCTGGGCCACGCGGGAGGCTTCCAGGCGGCCGGGCAACTCGGTGATCAGGCCCACGTCGGCCAGCGCTACGGTTATGACGCCTACTTGCGCAGGCGGCATGCTGGCCGCAGGTGCAACCGGAGCAACTTCTTTTTTTCCGCAGCCAGACAGAATGGCAGCCAGTGCCAAAGCGCTCACGGCCAGTGGCTGGCGCCACTGCGCGCGCCTGCCGGTTAAGCCGGATTGGGAACGGGGTGGTGTGGTGTGAAGCGGCATGGTGGTGTCTTGGTTGCGTCGCAAGCCCAGGCTGGGCGGGAAATGAGGGTTACAAAATGTGTGATTAAAAGTATACATACAATGATGAATGTATATTTATATCTCTTGGGTAAACCCTTTTCAGTAAGCTATTTCTGCCATGGCCCGTCGCACCAAAGAAGAAGCCCTTGCCACCCAACACCAGTTGCTGGACGCTGCCGAGCGCGT